>NZ_JAMYMR010000038.1:0-53367 GCF_040318635.1 Mesorhizobium sp. M1066 | reverse complement strand
GGGATCCGGCTTAGTAGCCCGCTTGGGCACCTCGGTCTGAAAACTCGTCTTGCCATTGCGCGCCTTCCAACCGCCAATCTCGGCATCGAACCGTGCCTGTGCTTTGCGCGCGCCCTGAAAGCTCAGTCCCGCACCGGCTATTGCGAAGGCGGAGGTTAGGACTGTGCCGACCAGTTGGCAAAACCCGGAAGCGCGAAGTGCCTTGGCAGCGGCGTTCTGCGCCGCGATATCGCAATCACGTGCAACCTGCCGGTCCAATCTCGCAGAATCACGGAACTGAAGATTGAGCCTGTGCAGCAACGCGCCAACTGTGTATATGTCAATTGAGGCGAGCCGTGTTCCCAAAGTTTCGGCAGCCGCGGTTTGAACGTCGATGCCTGCGAGCATTGGCGGACCTGCCCACGCCAACTTGCAGGAATCGGCAAGCGTTGACGCAACTTCGCCGTTCCTAGTACCCAAGCCACTAGAGGTCGCGGACATGACCAATAAGGGTCGATGTTCCTGCGAAGCGCCGTCCGGCGATAGATGACCGCCGATTCGGTTTGTCTGTATGACGGTGTGTAGCATGTATATCCTCCTGGCGTTGGGCAGGGATTTGACAGCTATGGCTCGTCAGCCGATGTGCCGTATGGCAGTTGAGGCGGATCGACTCTGCTCCTCGATCGCATCGGCAACTCTTTGCGTCATGACCGTCATGCTGAGGACCAATTCTTGGATGCGTGCGATCTCGTCTTCTTGAGGATTCGCCAATCTGGCGAGGAATTTCCTGATATCCAACGTCTCTGCCTGGGCGTCCGTCGCCTGCTTCTGCAGGACTCCGCTCGCGCCGCCTGCGAACGCCTCGGCTACCGAAGCAATGACTTCGCCCGTTCGGGCCGCTGTCGCAACGTGCTGACCGGCCATGGCAATCTTCGCTAGCTTGTCGGCCTGGCTTGTGATCTTCGCGGCAATGCTCGCGGCCCCGTTTACCCCACCGCGGAAACCGGCACCCATGGTGGCCACCGAACAAGTGACGACGATGAAAACCGTGATGATAGTGGCCCAAAGCTCGGCCTGGTGCTGTGCCATCCCTTGATCTTTGATGAGGCTTTTCGCAATGGCCTGCATCATCTTGTCCATGACGCCCGTCTCGGTCAGGATCCCCACGGCGAGTGCAACTGCCGCGGCCGAAGCGGCGAGAAGCCCGCCCGTGACTACGGCTGCTACCCCGGTGAACGCGACCGCAATCCACCCAAATATCCTCATGGCCAGCGAACTCTTTTTCGCTTTTCTCACCTTCTCCGCCGCCTCGGAAATCTTTCGGGCAATTTTCTCGTTCTCCTGCTTCTGCAGTTCACCCCAGTGCCGTACATCCTCCGTACCCGCGGCAGCCTGGGCGTTGGCCATCTTTATCTTGAGCGCTAGAAATTTCTCGACGAGTTGGATCTTATCGAAGGCCCGTGGCGGGGGTAGCGTTGGCACCCTGTCCGGCGACACAGCGCCGTCAGAGACTGGTGGTAGCGAAAGTTCAGCGCCCGATTTGCTAAAACCAGCGACAAGATTGCTGGTGAGCGCGTCGACCTCAGTTAGCACCCCGGCTTTTAGTCCCAGTCCTCCGATCGCTTCTGTAACGTTGACGTTACGCATCGCAGTCTCCTTTACAATCAGCTTCAGGGTTGAGCCGACGCAGCATCAGCGACGCCCGCTGAGCCAAATCCTTATGCTCAGGTTTGCCGCAGCTAAGCGCCAATACACTCTCAAGCGCGCTCACAGCTGCCGCCGGCTGATCTAGCTTGATAAGACATTTGGCAGCGCGAAACGGGATCTGCGGATCCTCGTCATTCAGCAGCGCAGCCATTCCATAGGCACGCACGGCATTTGCTGAATCGCCCAACATCTGACTAGCAGCACCGAATCCGAACCAAAATCTCGGGTCGATGTACCGATGCATGCATAGAAACCGAAAGAAGTTCAGCGCGTCGAAGTATTTACCGGCAGAATAGAAACGATGGCCGAGCGCGTAGACTGCCTCGAGCTCGTCATCCGTCATCCCAATAACAGCCGCCAAATCCGTTCGTCCTGCGATCAGCTCTTCCGTAATCCGCGCCAGCCCTGCAGCCTCAACAGCGCCCGCTTCTCCATCACCCGTTAGCCGCTCCTCTACCTTCTGCATCGTCGCCTCAGACCATCTGCCGTATCAGCTTGACGCCCGACCCACGTACCGGTCGCTGATCGGACGTGAGCGCCGCCTGCCGTTCACATGTGTAAGCTTGCCGAAAGTTCTCGTCTCGAGTTCCAACGAATGCGGAGTCGATACCGCCGCTGATGGCATAATCGCCTAAGAGCTCAGCTTGCCTGGCGAGCTGTTCGCGATTTTCTTTCAAGGAGCTCTCCACCTGGGCGATCGTTTGCCGCGCGGTTTCCATCGTCTCATCGAGATCTTTGCTACCCATTCGTTCCCCCGTGGAATTGCAGGCGTTGCGCCTCGCGGGCAAAGTTTTGACCTCTGGAGAGCAGCAACTGCCTGATGGTCGATGCCCACGGCACATTCCATCCCTCAAGGACTGTGCTAGCACCGTCGTCGGTGAGCTCAACGCGCTTCACACCTACGACGAGGCAGACGAATGATCTGAATCCTTCAGCCACTGACACGACACGGTCTACCGATGTGTGCGTCACGCGGGCATTCCGTTTGCCTCAAGGCGAGAGCTTTACCCGCAACGGCTTGATGCTCGCGTTCCATGCTGATGCACTCCTAATAAAGCCAGTCATACTGTCGATATCCTTATTTAGATCAGACCCGTAATATTGTTTCGATATGTGCTCATAATCAGGCGTAATGGCATCGAACATCAGCCCGATCAGGAATGACAAACATGCTCTCGCTTACGCCCTCATATGCGGCGAGTATGGATGCATATCGTCTTTGTATTTGTGCCTGGCGCGATATCGAACAACACTGGCGGCGAGCTCTTCCGCCTTGATGCGTACTTGTTAGCAAAATCCTTTGTCGAAGTGGCTGCCGCGCATGGATTAGCCGTCCCGGATGCAAGTTAACAAACCAATGCCTGCCGGCGCGGAGCGATTTGAACAAGCTGGGGGCATGTTAGAATCGGTCCGCAGCTCGATCGCATGGTTTGCCGGAAAATGACGCGCAAATCGCCCAGAGAAAGGGAACTCGATAACGATGTCTCCTTCATGTACATCCGGCTCATCCGGGAGTCGAACTGAGATCGGGCTCGGCTTTCGGCGGCATCTTGCCGAGGCGGCATTCCTGGCTTGCGTTTCGAATGACGTGATTCGGGCCAGACGTATTGCGAAAGGACTTCACGCCATTGCGCCGGGCGGTAGGGAGTCTGTCATCGCCTACGCCGTGGCGGATTTGACGGTTGGAGATATCGAGGCAGCGCTGGAAAAGCTGCGTCCGCTTTCGGATATCAATGACGCGTATGGGATGGCATTCAAGGCCCTGGCTCTCCATCTGGCCGGACGACTCAGCCAGCGTGATGCCGTGCTCAAGCAGGTTCCGGGTGGAGATCCCGACGTCGATGGACTCGTCATAACGCTTGGCAAGAGTTCGGTCGCACATCCGGCAGAGAGGGACATCTGGTGAGCGTGAACAGCATTAGTCCAGGGGCTCTGAAGTCTGTTTTGCCAACGGAGAGTGCATTCGTTTCGAAAATTTCGGCTGAATCGATTGACCCCGTTCGTGCCGCATCCGTTCGGCCCGAGTTGTCGCTACAACACGACAGGTCAGCGACCGAGGTGGCGCGCGGATCTGGGGTCGCCCGGACACCGGGAGACGCCATCCTCAGCAGCATGGAAAAGCTGAGCGCCAGCTTTACCCAAGCCATAGAAGCCACTTCGGTGAACATGAACCCGGGAGAAATCCACTCGGCTGATTGGCTGAGCGCACAGCTCACGATATCAGCTTTTTCCCTACAGTGCGACATGCTGGCCAAGGTGGTCGGCAAGGCCACACAAAGCCTTGAGACTTTCCTGAAAAACCAATGATCTACGCTGGTGCGCGGGTGTGACCTTTGTATTGAAGCAGCTGGCGATAATTCTATTAATGTTCACGATGGTGAGCTGCGGATCAAAGCTCGAGCTCTACCGCAATCTTCCGGCGCACGAAGCGAACGAAATGCTCGCACTGCTTATGGATCAAGGCATCTATGCCGAAAAAACGACGGACAGCGGCGGCACTGCCTCGTTGGCAGTAGATACTAAGGATGTCCCCCCTGCCATGGAAGTGTTGAACGGCGCCGGACTGCCTCACGACGTCTATGCCGATATGGGCAGTCTTTTCAAGAAAGAAGGTATGATCTCATCGCCGACAGAGGAGCGTGTGCGCTATATTTATGGCATCACACAGGAGTTGTCGCGGACCCTGACCAGCATCGATGGCGTGCTCAATGCCCGGGTCCATGTGGTGTTGCCGCAAGAGATGAGCGACGATCGAAACCCGCCCTTCCCCTCGAGCGCTGCTGTGCTTGTCCGTTACGCACCCAGCACCACCGTCGATCAGATAGTACCGAAAATCAAGGAGCTCGTCGCAAACAGCTTGGAGGGCCTGTCCTATGAAAGGGTTTCCGTCATCCTGCTAGCGGCGAGCCAGGATAATGCTTTACTGCGTTCGGTCGATAGATCGGCCGTCCTCACGACACAGGACAAGGGCGCACGCTATCTACTGGTCGGGCTCGTGTGCGGCACAGCGGCATCGCTTATCGGCAATGGTGTCCTCGCGTTCCTGCTATGGCGTCGCTTCCGCCAGACATCCGCCATAGCGTCTCAATGAGATCAAGCGGATCGAACAATTCAACGGTGATCGCCGGGACATCCGCCGCGATGTCGGATGAATGGCTTGATGCACCGTGGGCGAAGGCGGTGATGTGCTGCATTGCCGATCCTGCCGCTGATCTCGATTTCATAATGGCGCATGGTTGGCCAGAATGGATGCCGCTGGATATCGCTCTGGCGCAACCATTCACTCGTATTAAGCTTGGGCGCTGGCTGCTTCGTGGCCAAAGTGACCAACCGTCAGCCATCATTTCCGCTTGCGCCGCGCGACGAAGTCGGCTCGCGTTCCTCCCGGGACAGGACGCGGTGCGCCTCATGCGGCTAGCTGGCGCCTGGGTGGGTGCATCCGGCCTGACAGGACTTATTCGCACGAGCGATATCGCGGCGGTTCGCGCGGCGCTTGGAGAAGAAGCCGTCGCATTCGCTCCGCAGGCCGCACTCCTGCCGCGGCCGACTGCCGAACTGATGTCGGCGATCGGTGCTTGTGACATTCCGTCCGCGCCCAGTGCATTGCTCCACTGCGGCGCGGCGATCTTCGGTCTTGCGATTGGCGGCATTCCGCAAATGCTGCGGACTCGGCTAGGCTTGCGCCGTCCCGCGCCACTCTGGGCGGCGGCGGTGGATGCCTGTCGTGACGACAATGCTGGCGAAGACGCATTTAATGCGATGCGGCGCCTGGTCCGTAAGAGAATACCCAAATGGTCGCATTGGTTCAGCTGACACCTGCATCGGCCGGGATACTCGGCCCTGGGCGAATCTTGCCGGCTGGGAGCGCACAGGCGCTGGTGGACGCCGAGCAACTGCTTATGCAGGCACGGCGCGAAGCCGATGCGCTCATCGAGGCGGCGCGTGTATCGGCCCGGGTGATCGAGGCGAACGCCAAAGAAGCCGGCTTGGCTGCGGCACAAGCGGCAATCGAGGCCCGCCTGACCGCGATCGCTACGGATTCTCTGCGGGTTATGGCGCAAAATGAAGAGCAGATCGTCAACATGGGCTTGCAGATCGCACGGCGGATCATCGAAACTGTGGAGCCAGTGGAGGCGGCGGTGCAGATTGCTTTGCGCGGTCTGAAATTCGCGGGGCACAAATCCCTCGTCCGGCTACGCGTGGCACCGTCGCTCCTCGAGGCGGTCCGCAGCCGATTAGACGAGATCCTCCCGACGCTGGCATCGCGCGCCGTCGACCTAGTTGCGGACGCGCGCGTAAATGATGCCGGATGCATCATCGAGACCGATGCCGGACTGGTCGAAGCCACCATCGAGAGCCAGCTTGCGGCAATCGAAAGCTGCCTACGCAGCAGCCTAGAAACCTCTGCAAACTCCAAGCATAATAATGTCTCAACAGCGTAAATCGATGCCCGAGCCAGCCGAGCCGGCGAACGCAGCCATTCCCCCTGAGCAGGAGGACATCGATCGTTTTTTCCAGCTCGCAAGATCAGCAATTGCGCAGGCGTCGACAATGCACGTCCGCGGCCGGGTCCTTCAGATTCTTGGAACGGTCATCCGTGCCACGGCGCCGGGCGCCCGCATTGGCGACCTTTGCACTCTCCGCAATCCGGAGAACGGCTTGCAATTGTCGGCGGAGGTCGTTGGCGTTCAGTGCGACGTCGCCATTCTGACACCGCTTGGGGAAATGCAGGGCCTCTCCACGCTCACTGAAGTGGTCCCAACGGGAAAGCCCCTCATGGTACCCACCGGCTGGAATCTGCTGGGCCGCGTCCTCGACGGTTTCGGCCGACCTCTCGACGAATCCACTAATGGGCCGCTGCTTCCGGAAGCCCGCGTGCCTGTCTACAGGGACGCACCGGACCCCTTATCCCGGCCTATCATCGACAACGTCCTTCCTGTCGGCATACGGGCCATCGATGGTCTTCTAACCTGCGGCGAGGGGCAGCGCACGGGCATCTTTGCCGCTGCGGGCGGAGGCAAGAGTACACTGATGTCGATGCTGGTGCGTGGCGCAGCGGTCGACGTGGCTGTGATAGCGCTGATCGGCGAGCGAGGCCGGGAGGTGCAGGAGTTGATCGAACACAATCTCGGCGCAGAAGCGCTATCGAGAGTGGTTATTGTCGTTGCTACTTCCGACCGCTCCGCAGCGGAACGGGCCAAAGCGGCCTATGTCGCGACGGCCATCGCCGAATGGTACCGCGACCAAGGACAGCGTGTGTTGCTTCTCATGGATTCGGTAACCCGTTTCGCGCGTGCGCTGAGGGAGATTGGTCTCGCGGCCGGTGAGCCGCCGACACGGCGTGGTTTTCCGCCGTCGGTTTTCGCTGCACTGCCGAGGCTTTTCGAACGCGCGGGGAACAATCACCGCGGATCCATAACGGCCTTCTACACTGTGCTTGTGGAGGGCGATGATATGGCCGAACCGGTGGCTGATGAAACCCGATCCATCCTTGATGGTCACATTGTGCTCTCACGCGCCTTGGCAATGTCGAACCACTATCCCGCTATCGACATTCTGGCGAGTATCAGCCGTGTCATGAGCGCAATCGTGTCGTCCGATCATGAATGGTTGGCGGGCAGCCTGCGGCAGCTGATGGCAAAATACGACGAGGTGGAACTGTTGGTGCGTGTCGGCGAGTATAAGGAGGGAGCAGATCCACTCGCTGATGCAGCGATCGCTAAAATAGACCAGATACGAAGCTTCTTGCGACAGTCGACAAAAGAGCAGATCGGCTTCGACGCAATGGTCGATGCGCTCGCCGCCTGCTTGGCGTGATTCCTAAAGCCGTACATCGCATTCTCGAACTCAAGCAACTGCGGCGCCGCCGCGCTGAAGATGCGTTGCGCCTGCGGCACACGGCTCTCGACAATGCTGTCGCGGCAATCGAAACCGCTTCGATAGATCTTCGCAGATGGCAGGAAGACCGACCCCGTCGCGAAGCCGCGCTATACGATCCGTTAATCGGGAAAGCCGCCGCTCTCATTGATCTTGACGAGGTGAATGCGCAGGTCGTCTCGCTGCGCCAACACGAACAGCTGCTCCAAAAGCGCCTCGATGCGACCAGAGCTGAGGCCGACCGCAGTCGGCAGGCGCGTGAGGAGGCGCACAGCGTGGCACGTGAGGCGTGGCGCGAGGTTAGCAAATTCGAGGATTTCGTTCGCCGCTTGCGCACCAACGCCAACCTGGAGGAAGAACGCTCAGCGGATCTGGAATTGGAAGATTTCGCTCAGCGGCGGAACAGTTTGGGTAGTAAGCAAGACATAATCTGTCGGTGAAACTGCATCGAATGTGGAGCGTCCGTCCGTTGCCAGCGATGCGGGGACCACGGCGATTAGTGGTCTTGAAAGGCTGAGGGCTCTGGCGAAGCGCTCAGATCAATGTTGACCTTTTGAAGGGGCACGTGTTTTGCGTGGAACCACAGGAGCGCCCCGATGGGCCATGATGCTGAACATTGCGCAGGTACGCACTGCTGTTGACCCGGAATTTCCAAAGGCAGGTTGTTTCTGGCGCTTTGAAATTCGCCACCATTGGTTCCGGCCGATATTGGGCAATCATTGGGGGGCCACCTGGAACTGGCGGTTTCATCCGGTCTTCTTCGACAGGGCAGCTCATGGTCGACGATGGAAAGGATCTTGTCCGATCGAGTAATTCGCGGACTCAACCTGGTCAAGCCAGCGACGTTCTAGGAACTGCCCGATCCTTGATTGCTTCCGCTGTGCGACAATCACGATGATCTAAAGATGTATCCATAGGAGGTGAATTATGAGGGGCATTGAGGAGGGTGGCAAGGCGCCCATCTCGGCATTCAACGCCATCGAGCGTGATATCACGGACGATTCTCTCATCGGACCGGCGGCTGGCGTTGAAGGACCCGGTGAATCATCCTGTTCTGTGGTGGAGCAGACGCGCTCTGAGCCTCAAGATCAAGCGTTTTCTCCTGTAAGCAGCCAGCATACCAGCAGTATCGATGATCTGCCGCTGGATATGCTCGGTGAGGTTGCTCAGCGGCTCAGCCTGATCGATCTGCTGGGCATGTCACAAACAGATCAACAGCTGCGTGTCGCCGCCATGGCAATCGCGACGCCTGAAGAAAGGATCCGGGTTCAGGCCATCTGGAACAGGCTGACGCAACTCCAACCCGGCCCGCAGCCGCTGATGTATCCCGGCGTGATGCAATCACTCGCGCGCAACTTCGATTGCCTCACCAGAGTGCAGCAGGAGCACATCGTCGCGCTAGTCGAGGGGCTTGAGGACTACGACGACCGCAACTCGATCCTCGACGATATCGGACCGGGCTTGGTAGAACTCGCGCCCGACCTCCAGCAGCGCCTCGTGGCGCTTGCCGAGGGACTTCACCAGTCCTGGGAACGTGGCTCGGCCCTGCGAGGCCTCGGGACAGGCGTGGGAAGGCTTGCGCCCGAGCTGCAGCAGCGTCTGGTCGCCCTCGCCGAGGGACTTGACCACCCCTTACATCACTCCTCGGCTCTGTACGGCCTCGGAGTGGGTGTCGCGGGGCTTGCCCCCGAGCTCCAGCAGCGTCTCGTCGTCCTCGTAGAGGCACTTGACGACCCGGAAGATCGCGCGGAGGGCCTATTGGGCTTCGGCCCGGGCTTGGCAGCGCTTGTACCCGCGCTCCAGCAGCGTCTCATCGTCCTGGCCGAGGGACTTGGCGACCCTGAGCTACGCGCCGTGACCCTGGAGGGCCTCGGAGCAGGTGCGGCTGGGCTGGTCCCGGCGCTCCAGCAGCGTCTCGTCGTCCTCGCCGAGGGGCTCAATCAGCCCGACGATCGCGCCTTGGCCCTGCAGGGACTAGCAGCGAACATGGCAGCGCTTGCTCCCGCCCTCCAGCAGCGTCTTGTCGCCCTCGCCGAAGGCCTTGACGTCTCCGAGAATCGCGGCCCGGCCCTGGGGGTCCTCGGTGCAAGCGTGGCAAAGCTTGCACCCGAGCTCCAGCGGCGTCTCGTCGTCCTCGCCGAGGGGCTCGACCCGCCCGCCGATTGCGCCTCTGCCCTGGAGGGCCTCGGAGCGGGTATGGCAGGGCTTGCCCCCGAGCTCCAGCAGCGTGTCCTCGTCCTCGCCGAGGGGCTCGGTCATCCCGAGAATCGCGGCACGGCCCTGAGAGGCCTCGGAGCGGGCATGGCAGGGCTCGCCCCAGAGCTCCAGCGGCGTATCGTCGTCCTCGCCGAGGGGCTCGACCAGTCCGCAGCCCGCATCTCAGCGCTGTGGGGCTTCGGTCCGGGCATGGCAGGGCTTGCCCCAGAGCTCCAGCAGCGTATCGTCGTCCTCGCCGAGGGGCTCGACCAGCCCATAGATCGCGTCTCGGCTGTCCAAGCTCTCGGAGCAGGTGTGGCGGGGCTTGCGCCCGAGCTACAACAGCGCATCACTGCCATTGTGGACGGACTTGACCAGCCGGCGGATATAGCTGCCGCCTGGGCAGCACTATTGCCGGGTCGGTGATAAATCCTGGTGTAGCCCGAGAACATGGAGTTTAGCCTGTCCACTAGCTATAGCTAGACAGCGAGAATTTCGAACTGCTGAACAACCCAAGGCCTGGATAGTGGGTGTACCCCGCCTGTCGCTTGCGCATCATGTGGATCATCTTGATGTCCGCCAGTGTCGATCCGCTGATGCAGGACGTCGCCAATGGCGCTCGAAAGACACGCGAGCGGAGACACCGCAGGTCATCCTTTTCGTGTTCGGTTTCTAGGCCGAGCAGAAGGGGTCCGCAGACCGGCGGGCCCCCCAAGCTGCGCTAGCAAAAGCCTCTCAGAGGCGCGTCTGCACGCGGTTGGTTCCGGAACGAAGACGGCTTGGAGCCGTGCATCGGATCTGACGTCGGAGATTCCGAGGCAGCAGTCCGAAGAGCGGCCTCCGGATTCAACTCTTGAGCCTGGCGATGGCAGCACCAAAGCGCAGGTAACAGGCCTTCAAGCGCCGGGCAGCGTGCCCTTCACCGACGTCGCGAAGAGATCGAGCAGGATGGCCAGCGCCACGCATGCGGTCAGGATGATGCCCGCCATCAAGATGCGGTTAGCGCGTTCGTAGATGGGTCCGCGCAGCGAACTCATGTCGAGCAACATCGAAAGCCCCCGCATCTGCAACGCGAACCGAACAGGATCGGCACAACGGCAACCAAGTCGTAAAATCCCCATGCATGGGGTTGGCAGCCCAATGCATGACGACGCCGAGTGAAAAGGCAAGCAAGATTCCCACGACGGTGATTGTACCGTTGCGGAAAATCATCTCGATAAAATCTTCCTTCGGATCGTCCTCGTCGAAGCGCTCTCCCCCTCCACCAGCCGTAGCAGTTCTTTGCGCGCTTGAGACAAATGCCATCGGTAGCACCGCCATTAAAAATCGCGATGCTCACCTTTCTTCGCCGTTTGGAAATGCCCAGAAAAACGCGCCTTGCCGCCGGACGTGCCACGGAAGTTTCTTCCAGTGGCGATTAGAGCCTTGGCTCCGCGCCACCAATGGGCGTTCAGGCACCCCTCCCTGAAGCGGCCGTTGAACGCTTCGATGTAGGCGTTGCCGGTGGGCTTTCCCGGTCTGCTGACGTCGAGCGTCACGCATTTCGCGTAGGCCTCAGGTCAAGGCCGCGGGCGCGGCCGGAGTGTCGTATCCGCCTGCATTTGCTGCCCGCGATTGACGCGTTGTGAAAGCGCATGCACGAGCACGTCACCGCAATCGCTCCCGACCCTCGCTGAGGCAATCCTGCGCTCCATGCATACGGGTGCAACAAACGCGCTGCCAAAACAGCATGCCGGCTCGCATCAGAATGAACTGCTGGAATCTAGCAAAAATGTTCAGCTGATTTTCTGGGACACCCCCTTCAGGGCGTCATAAAGCAACTTTATCATGCCGGACTCCAAATTGAGGCTGAGGCTCCATTGCTGACTGATAGATTGAAGCTTAATAAGATCGGACGCGTTGTTGGGGTCCATGGAATTCGCGAAGCTGTTAAGATTCCTTTCTGCTGCAGCAGTGGCGCTTCCAAGGCTTCTGCTTAGATTAGGGTTGTGGCCATGAATGATTTCCATCTCTATCTCCAAGTTAGCGACATTTGTGTACCGGGAAAGCTTCCCATGTCGCGTTGATCACCTCTTTCGCCGCATCTATCGCGTCCACAATGGCTGCCAAGACTTCGAATTCCTGCATTAAAACGCCACCATCCATTTCACGCTTCAACGACTGCCGGCAGGTATCGAATTCCCTCTCCAGGGCAGATCTCCTTGCACCGTCGAAATCACTTAGCAGCTGCCTTTGCAGCTCAAACTGGGCCATGATTTCGCTCACCCTTTCTCCTCCGCTATCCAACTCGGCGTGCTCTGATAAGGAACATGCACCTCATCCGCGCCGAGGCGCACAAAAACTCCGTCTCGATTGATGGCAACGATCTGGCCCAAGGTCTCGAGACTGTCGCCCACCTTCAGGCGCATTCCATTCTCAAGGACGATGAACGGGATTCGGCCGAGGTGTACACCTCTCAGCGTCGGCAATATGACCGGTGTGAACTGCGTCTGAAGCTGGATGTAGGGCGCGAACTTCTGCTGAAAGCGGGAAGCGACGTTCTCCCACGCTTCAAAAGCAATCGCAGTCAGAGCGCCCGAAACGAGCAGGCCATCTGACGTCGTCAAGATGTGAGTGGAGCGACGGAGTTGGGCCGTCATCGCCGTCTCTAGAAAAGCGCGAGCGCATTCGGGTGTCACGATGGCGTTTTCAACTTCGCTTAGGCCTGGAATATCCTGCCGCAGGCGATGAAGCGCCGCCTCGACCTTCGCATCGCTGGGTCCATATCCTGTGATCGTGATGTGCCCGGTGCCGGTCACCCGAACGCCACCTTCGATCCCGAAGCCGCGTATGACCGTCGTTACGAGATCGATGAGCTGCGAATCCGACACAGTGGCCGGTCGTTTCGATAACACTTCCGCTTCAACGCCGGCGTTGCTCAGGGCGGCCCTCAGCTTAGCATCGTCTCCAGGTCGTAGGTCTCCTGCGGTGTTGACGTTGCGCGCGACGTCTAATTCGGGACTGATATCCGGCGCTGTCCTCATCGCGTCAGCGTCTGCAGCCGCTTTCAAGGCGGAGGGGGGACCTCGTCCTATTGCCGTCCAAACCCCAACGACCGGCGGAATCAGGAGAGCGCAAGCCACCGCGCCGAGCCGTAGTCGCCGCGTCCCCGAGCCCCTCATGAGATGTATCTGCCGGCCGTGCAGAGCCGCCGACGCCAGTTCGGGGCGGGCGGAACGATGCGTCGACCCAACAGGCTCCCTGCTTCGCACCAAGGGGTCGATCGCGGCAAAGCTGCTCCGGGCCCGGCCGATCGCAAAGATCGTCCGACCAACCTGCACTGGCGTCAGCGGTTCGAGCACTGTCCAGTCGTCTATTGGGAGATCCTTGGCGCCGATGCGTACGCCCGGTGCGAGGGCAATAATATCGATGCGTCCCGCCTCGATGCCAATGCGAAGATGTGTGGCGGCCAGCTCTGGGTCGGCGAAGGTGAGGTCATCGGTATCACTTGCACCGATCGACCAGACTCCCTCCTCCAGTGACGTCTCTGCATCCCGGTTGGGACCGGACAGCACGCGCAAGATCAGCTTGGCATCATCGCCAGTGCCAGTAACGCTTTCCACATTCGGCTCACTCACGGCAGCGATATCCTTGCCAGCGGCTGTACCGAGATGTCGGGAGTAAGCTCCTGATAGGAGAGCACGGGTAGCGCACGAAGATCGACTTCGATGATCTTGCGCAAGTATCGCCGGATATCGATTGTAGTCAGCAGAACGGGCTGGTGTGACTGCTGGCCAACATTGCCCACCGCCTCCCGCACCTTATCAATGATTTGCCGTGTTGTGCCAGGGTCGAGGGCGAGATAACTGCCAGCGGACGTCTGCCGAATGGCATTACGCACCGTGTCTTCCACCTCCGGCGAAAGAATGTAAGCTGGCAACAGGTTCCTGCCGACCGAATGCCGGAAACAGATTTGCCTTTTCAGTGCACAGCGCACATGCTCAGTGAGCAGAACGGTGTCTTTTTCCTTCTGTCCCCATTCGACCAGTGCGGTGGCGATAGTGCGCATGTTGCGCAGCGAGACCTCCTCGGACACCAGTCGCTTCAAGATCTCAGAAATCGTCTGCAGGGGAACTGTCCGCAGCACCTCTTTTGCGAGTTCCGGGAAAGATGCCTCAACGTTGTTCAGCAGAATTTTCGTTTCCTGGATTCCGATAAACTCGTCCGCTTGCCGGCGCAGGACATAACCAATGTGGTAGCTGATTATCTGAACCGGTTCCAAAAATGGGATACCGGCGGCTTGCAACGACTGGCGATGTGCGACGTCGACCCAGGTGGCCTCGATTTGAGGCAGGGAGGGCTTACCGGGAAGATACGGAATATCCACCATGTCGAGGTTCTCGGGGAGATCACGAGCCAGCAGGTGCTGCGCTGGTAAGGATCCTTCACCACATGGAATCTCGTTGACCATGATAGTGTACGTGCCATCTTTGTTGTTGTCGTTGACACGCAGATTAAAGGCGGGAAAGGGAACACCGAGATCGAGAAGGAGCGCATGTCGCACAGCGGCCAACTCCTTGTTCAGCGAGTCCGGCCGGATGATGCTCTGAACGTCACGACTAATGTCGACCATCACCGGGATCGTGAGCGTGATGGCATCGCCGCCTCCGCCGCTAGGTTCAGCCGGCCCGTCCGACGCCGTCTCAAGCGCTCTCATGCCGCCGACCGAGTAGGAACTCACCGACGGCGCAGAAGGCGCACGACTGCGCTGCAACAACCAGCCGCCGCCTCCACACAATACTGCCAAGATGACGAAAATCATCGAAGGAAAACCAGGTACCAGCGAGAACAGGAGTAGGCTAAAGGATCCTACGATCAGCGCACGCGGCTGGGCAGTTACCTCATCTCCAATTTCGGTGCCGAGATCTGAGCCCTTGTCCTTGCCGCCTACCCTCGTGACGATGAAGCCTGCCGAGATTGAGGTGAAGAGAGCCGGGATCTGACTGACAAGGCCATCCCCGATGGTCAGGATCGTGTAAATCTCAAGGGCTTTGTGCAAGCCCATGCCCTTTTGCAGTGTACCGATTGCGAGGCCGCCCAAGATGTTGACGACGATGCTGATCAAGCCTGCGATTGCGTCGCCTTTGACGAACTTCATGGCACCGTCCATGGCCGCATACAACTGGCTTTCGCGCTCGACGGCGGTGCGGCGTCGACGTGCTTCTTGGATATCGATACCGCCCGCTCGCAGATCGCCGTCAATGCTCATTTGCTTGCCCGGCATCGCATCGAGCGAAAAGCGTGCAGCGACTTCAGCCACGCGCTCGGACCCTTTCGTGATGACCACGAACTGCACGATTGTGATGATCAAGAAGGTAACCGCACCCACCACGAGATTCCCAGCCACTACGAAATCGCCGAAAGTCTTGATGATCCGGCCGGCCTCCGTGTGCAGTAAGATCATGCGTGTCGCAGCGATGCCGAGCGACAACCGAAAGAGCGTTGTCAGCAAAAGCACCGACGGAAATGAGACGAACGCGAGGGGTGACTTGATATAGACTGCGACCATCAGCAGGAGCGCGGAGATTCCAAGGTTGACAGCCTGCAGCACATCCATCAGAACCGGCGGCAGCGGAATAATCATCATGAAGATGATCCCAATTAACAGCCCCGCCAGAATGATATCGTTCCGGCCAGTCGCAACAGCCAGGACTCCGTTGAGAAATTTCACACTGCCCTCCCCCACGACGCACCCGGCTCGGCCGCCTCCGTCAGCAGTATTGCGACCATTTGCTGACAGGCTCTCGCCTCGGACCTGAGGCCGAGTTTCCAACAGGCCTTGGCCCGCACCTGCATCACCCGGAATCGGTCCTTGCCATCCAGTGCATGGACAAGAAGCCGGCCCGCCTCAACAGCGGCTTCTTCGCAGTGCCCCGCTCGCAGCAACGCCAGACAGCGTGCCTGTCGTGCCCAACCCGGTCCAGAGTCAAGATGGTCGAGGGCGAGCAGAAGCTTGGCTGCATTCTGAAAGTAGCCAAACTTGAGGTAGAGATACGCAAGGGCCGATACAGCATCGCGCTTGTCGGAACTGAGGAGAGGCTTCATCAGCATTATCCTCGCATCAGAGCGCGGCAGGCGCTCTCGAAAAGAACACGGTCGGCTAGCTCCTGATCAAGTACCGAGCGCGCGTCGCGGTACACCGCGCAATCTGAGTCCTGCGCCTGTGCTGCGAGATCGCCCAGCGATGCATGTGCGGCCTTGAGGGTCGTGGCGTATGTCGGCGAGTCGAGGACTCCGGGATTTGCGATCGGGGGGGCGAAGGCTGCCATCATCAGGTCGTCGACCGTGGGGGCGTCGTATAGCAGATCGAATTGTGAAGCCGGCCGAGTATCGACCACGGGTTTGCGAACAGCTTCCAGCAGCGCCACAAGTTCGGTTTGGATCAGGCCGCCAAAGTCGAGGCGGGTTGGGCGCAGTTCCGCCGACCCACGCGCAGTCGAAGTTGAATAATTCAGGTTATCAAAGTTGATTTTATTCATGGATCACTGCGCTGTGGCATCAACAGCCTTGATGGGAACATCCGTGTTAAGACCAACCCGAGCAAAAAGCTTGAATAGGCGCCTTCGCTCATGCACTCTCTTCCTGTTCAATGCGGAGGTCCATTGCCGCCTCTACTGCCCGCAATGTCTTTTTTCGGGCTTCCATGTCGCGGTAGACCCCGACCGGAATCATCGCGAGAAGATTTCGGGATTCGCGCAGCACGGCGATGTGCAGATCCAATTGAACGGAAGAGATTCCAAACCTTTCCGGAATGGGAATGATCTTGGATGGACTAGGAACGGCATCTTCGACGAGCGGCAACAACTGCTGCATCAAGCCGGTAGCGGTGATGTCGATCATACTTCGACGCTGTATCCGATCGACCATCTTTTCGCAGAACTCATGCACGGTATCGAGCACCCGCAACGCCGACAATCCGCCGAGGATCTCACGCAGCCGGGCGGGCTCGACCGACGGACCAGCCGAAGCGATGTCTTGGCCGAGCGTACGTGTAAGAAAGGCGATATGCCGTGCAAAGCCCTCGACGCCAAACTTATTGAGGATCTCCCTATAAAGCCGAAGCGGTCCTGGGTCGCCGGAGAGCGTGGCCCGATAGAAATCATGCAGCTCTGCACCGACGCTCTGATCACCCGCCACTTGCGCTCTTCCTTTGCCTGCACAGCTTCAGTGCGCCATGAGTCCACGGGCACCGGGACAGGCTCGAATCGCCACCCGATCAGAATGGCTCGAGGGGCGATTTCGGATCATGCATCGCCCTGGCTCGGTGCGCTCGGCGACGGATCGCTTGAGCGGCTGGCCAATCCCTATCCTTCTGGATCCCAGCGGCAATTCACTGTCCCACCCATTGGGAGCAGACTTGCCATTCTTTCTGAGGGGTGCAAGGCTGCGTGGATCCACATGTCCCCATCAACTCGTTTCGGTGCTTGCTCCCATGGCAGTTACATCTGGGGAACACACCATCGAGCCGAACGGCCCGATTGGCTGGTGCGCAAGACAAACCGCCACAACAGTAGTATAATCTCATTCCATGGGCGACAAATATAAGCTCGTTATGTCTGCATATTAAACAAATATGAGCCGCCCGACGGAGCGACCAGCAGCAGCCGAAAGCTTTGTTTTCGGCACACCTTGAACAGAGATTTACGCGACCGATGGCCGGCCTTGGTTGCGCTTACCAAGCGCTCGGAGAAGACCCGCGAATTTTGCGTAAAACTGATGGAATAGACTCGTCTGGTCGTTGTCCGTCCTTTAGCAGCTGGCGCGCCATCGGAATGTTTCGCACGACCGGCACAGAGGTAGCCACAGCGCAGGCTTATGCCGCGGCGCGAGATCGGTACATTGCACCGATCAGAGGCAAGGGTGCGTGCCGCCGGTCGTAATAAAAACCACGGCAACATGCGTCGGATTGGTGATCAAGACGGCCGCCCTGCGCGCTTGGCCGAAATACCTTTTGCAAG
Source organism: Mesorhizobium sp. M1066 (assembly GCF_040318635.1). Taxonomy (NCBI): domain Bacteria; kingdom Pseudomonadati; phylum Pseudomonadota; class Alphaproteobacteria; order Hyphomicrobiales; family Phyllobacteriaceae; genus Mesorhizobium; species Mesorhizobium sp. M1066. Next base: position 35,611 of record NZ_JAMYMR010000038.1, on the reverse strand, counting down.
CAACTCCACATGTAGTTGTTTGCGTTTTGCCATGGCCAAGGGATTGCCGACAGTCTCTTTGTATTCCCGCTTCACTTCATCCTTCGACATCATGTTTTTCTTGGTGAATTGCCAGCGCTCGAATGCGAAGTGTGCAATTGCCACCGTGAGAAAACTCAATGCGGTATAGATTGCGATACCGAGAAGCAGGTTACCTGTCACCGCCCTCAGGCAGGAGATTCCGCAACTCGGCGTCCAGACGAGTGCATGCATACCTTCTCGCAAAACAAGCAGCAGAACAGAGCCGAGTATCAGAATCTTTCCAATCGACTTGACCACTTCGATGAAGCTCGCCAGCGAAACGATCCTCCTGATGTTCTCACTGGGACTGAGCCTCTTCAGCGTCGGCGCGGCCGCCTTGGGCGCGAACATCGGGCCATTCTGTAGGGCGTTGGCGCCTACGCCGATCACCAGAACGATGCCGATGAAGGGCGCGAGCAAAAATTGTAGTTCGGCAACATAGGACCGCAGAAGCTTGTGAGTGACGCTCAGGAGGTCACCCTCGAGAAGCGGTATAGGCAATAGGATCATTGCCTCGAGCCGGTCTATCATGCCAGACAAGGAGGCAAAGAACAGGGTGAAGAATGCGATGGTCAGCGCCGCGGATACGACTTCATTGCTCCGAGGCACCTGTCCCTTCCTGCGCAGGGCGCGAAGCCTTTTGGGAGTAGGCTTTTCCGTCTTTTGGCCGTTCATGGCAACCATTTCGCGACGAGGTTGAATACCGCGAACTGTGATGGCACGTATTGATCCGCCTCGGCCAGAACGATTGTGAGCGAAAGGATCAAGAGCAGGAGGGCCACCGCACTCTTAACCGACATGGCGATAAAGAAGACCTGCAGTTGTGGTGCGAAGCGGCCGATCAGTGCCAGACCGATTTCGCTGAGGAACATGGCAACGATGGCTGGACCGGCGAGAAGTAAAGTCAGTAGCATGACAACATCTGCGAGATGCAGAACCCCCGTAGCAAATGCCGGACCGAATGCAGGCAGCAAGCTCCACAAAGGCCAGACGTCGTGGGAGCGATAGAGCGTATTGATCAATTCGGAGAAGCCCCCGGTGACAAACAGCGAGGTGACGAAGAGCTGCGCCAGCAGCGTTCCAAGCGGCGAGACCTGATTGCCGCTGGCCGGATTCAAGAGGCTGACCATCGCGGCGCCCCTCTGGTTGTCAACGAAGGTGCCCGCCGCCTCAACACCCCAGACAGTCGCGGCAATCGGCATACCGAGCACGATCCCGAGTAAGAGTTCCTTCAGCCCCAAGCCAAGGAACATCTGCAGATGCCAAATCTCGAGGTTCGCGGGCCTGGTTGCCCAAGCATGCGCCATCACCGGGAGGCTCAATGCCATGATTACGCCGTTCCGCGCCAGTCCGGTTACAATGCCACGCCCCAAAAAGGGTATAATCAGCATCATGCCCGCAGTACGCGTGGATGCGAGTGCAAAGACGACAACGGCAGTATACAAGAGAGACGGATCAACTGCGACATGGGGCGGATCAGATAAGTTGATCGAGAGCGACTCGCTGGAACCGCCCTCATAGTCACCGCGCGAGATAACAGACCGATTGAGCATCTCCCACCTTTGCACTTACATCGCTGCACTTACATCGCTGCTATCGTGTCGAAGATGTTCAGCGTATACTGATACAACTCCCCACTGATCCAGCTCCCAGTTGCCAGCAGAACCAGGCTCACGCATATCAGTTTCACCGCGAACGGAAGCGTCTGCTCATGAATTTGGGTTAGCGCCTGCACCACGCTGACGACCAGCCCGACCGCTGTAGCGACGACGATCATGGGCATCGATAGAATCAGAGTCAGTTTCAGTGCGTCGATGGTAATGTTGGCGAGAGTGGCGGTACTCATCACGATGGTCCCGCATAGGACAGTACCAGGCCGTGGATCAGGCGCTGCCATCCGTTCACAGCGACGAACAAGAACAGCTTGAAGGGCAGAGAGATTGTCATCGGCGAAACCATCATCATTCCCATTGTCAGAAGAATATTCGATATGACCAGGTCTATGACGATGAAAGGCAGGAATAGTAGGAAACCTATCTTAAACGCATCGGCCAACTCGGATGTGATGAATGCCGGGATCAAAATCATAAAATCGCTATCAGTAACCGCGGCGGCGTCCGCTTCGCGCCATAGTTCCCGGGTGGCCTGGGCGAAGAATTGTCGCTCCTGTCGCGACGTGTTCTTCAGGAGAAAGTCGCGAAATGGCTCTATAACTAGCGGTATCGTTTCGCCGAGCCCACGGAGATCTTCGAACGCGATCTCTTTGTTGCGCACTGCTTCGTATGCGTTTTGGGCAGCTGGCTGCATGATATAAACGGAGAGCAGGATGGCGACCGCATTCAGTGCCATGTTCGGCGGGATGTTCTGAATGCCGAGAGCATTGCGGATCAGGCCGAACACGACCACCAGTTTGACATACGACGTGACGGTAATCGCAAGGAATGGGACGACTGCGAGCGCCCCGGTCAAGACGATCAAGACAACGGGATCAGGCAACCCGGTGTTCATGGCTCGCCGCGTTGTAGGCGCATGTCTAAGACACGCACACCGGTTCGATCGGCGATGCGCACCAACTCGCCCACAGCGACCACCCTGCCATTAACTCGCAAAGTGATATTGGTCGTAGCGTCGAAACCAAGATCCAGTACTTGGCCCACAGCGAGTTCACGAAGCTGCTTGAATGACATGGTCAGGCGTCCAACATCCACATCGACCGGTAGGTCGATGCTGTCGAAGGTTTCGGGAGGGAGAGGCTCTGGTTTTTCCATCATGTGGTCCACTGCTGAAAGGACTGCGAGGCGGCCGTCCATGATGGAGGCCCGAAATCGTGAATTGCCCGATAGGCACAGCAGTACGGTCATCGCGCCGTTACGAGCGACCGGTGAGGCGTCGAGCAGGATGATGTCACTCGGCGCAAGCGCTTGTAGTTCCGCCAAGGTAAGGGTCACGCGAGCGACCCTCAGATCGAGAGAGAAGGCCAAATCGTCGAGGACTGTGCACACGACCGGCAGCGCATCGCAGCAGCAGTCGGCGATCCAATCGAGCCCGCCGGCACCGAATTCTACGAGCCCGAGGAGTTTGTTTGGCCCCTCCAAGCGAACAAGCCTAATTGCGTAGGGAAGCACTCCGCTGATCTCGGACGACGACCAGATGGGCCGCTCACCGCACCATCGTTCCACCTGAACCGCTATATCGCGCAGGACGGTGTCAAACAGAATTTCCCGCAAGCTGTCATCCAGTGGCAGCGACGTGATGTCTGGCCAATGTCTCACCGCTCTGGACGGAAGGAGCGTCGGGTCGATCGAGATGCGGAAATCATGGCCATTCAGGCGCATCATAAACCGGCGGCAATCCATCGGAACACGCGGTGGTGTCGAGTCAGGCATGACGGCTGCCACGTCGATGCCGGTGAGGCTGAAAGCAGCCGGCAAGCGAGCTGCAAAAAGCGAAATGGCGGCGGCCTCTCGCGAACTATAGCAAGGCAGATCGATCACGTGCCTTCTCGGCTATTCATTCACGAGGCGGGTAAGCTGCCCAATCACTCGATCGGTTCGGACAGGCTGTTGATGCAAATCATCGGGTTCCAATGAATCCTTCTCGTCACGGCAACGGATGTCCCGAATGATTGACTTGCGGGAATGCCATCCGCTCAATCGTTGAGCTGTCGTTTACATCCAATCGACCCTACGCGGGCCAGACGCAAATACCGTGTCGATATTGGATCATCCGCCATTCTTATGAATGAGCTCTGACGTAACATTCTCCCTCATGGTCTTGATAGGCAGTGGCCGCTCAGAAACAAAGGCGTAACGTTCAGCAAGGTCAAGGTTGGACGGCAGGCATCGCGTGGCACGCGCTGATCAGGATCCCAGATTGGCGGCAAACGCGGACCATCGCAGCCTGGAGCCCGCCTACGGCCGCTTGTTGATGCTATTCGACCAGCCGAGACCTCACAGTTCTTTGGTGATCGACTTAGCCTTGCGGGTCGACACACGATCAACGTACATTTCGCAAGCGTCGCAGAAACCCGCTCCGAACGCTGGTAGCGCTCGAATAGCTCATTGGAAAAGGGCCGGCCAGGTCCTACGGAACCCGGAGATCAAGCTTGCCGATACGGCTGAGAGGGGGCCGTAATAGCCCGTGCGATCGCCAAGTGTCTCCGGTGTACGCTCCCCCTTAGAACACCCAGCACCTCGTCCATCTGGGCTTGAGGACCTCCTCCATCACCGCACCGATCACGCAGACCAGGGTTCGAACGCAGGTTCGAAAGCAGGATGTCTTAGACGGCAGCGCTGCCGGTCTTACTTTCAGCATTTGGTCGGGTGGCGATGCCTGGGGCAATCAGGTGAAATGAACATCATCAACCGCCATGTGCGCCATGCGCAGAAAATTGCAACCGGCAGCGCTCGCAGGGCATCAGCTGAAACCAGCTCAGTGGGTCTGTAGCGAAATCGCTCGGTCGCCAAAGAGATGTCGTCCAAAGACAGGCCCCTACTCGCCTCTGGACAATGATTGAATTGGAACGCGCTCCCATTCGAAGGGCCGCGCTTCGCTAAGATGCTTTTCTATCTGCGTGACGAGCAGGGCACTTGCCGCCTCAGCGGCGGAGGTGAGCGGCATGTTGGCGGATGAGATGAGGCATGCCGTCAGATGTATCGGCGGATCGATGACCGCGGGCCTCAGAGCTTCGTGGCCTGGAATATCCGAGAAATCCCCCTTGGGAACGATCGCGCTTGCTACGCCGGCTTTGACTAAGGAGAGCACGCTGTAGAGTGTATCAACCTCAGCCACGCAGTTGGGTAGCACGCCGGCCACTCCAAATGCCCGGTCCAGTGCGTCACGCATCATATGCGGCCGTGCCGGCAGCACGAGAGGAAGTGCCGCCAGCTCCTCGAGGGACACGCAAGGCGCGACGTCTTCTGTGTTGGCAGGCTGGACAAGATAGAGGCGCTGGCGGAACAGCGGTTTGCGGGAAACGCCGAGGGTAGGTGTATCCTCGAAGACCATGCAAACGTCGAGCGAGTGCGATTCAACGAGCGACCTAATGCGGAGAAAATCCCCAGTGACCAAGCGCAGGGTCACTTTGGGGAGTGCCGTCCTGCAGGCGCCCACCAAGGTGGCAGCGAGGGAAACGGCGAGCGTCGAAGACATGCCGACCCCGACAGAACCTTCTGGCTCTCCCTCCGCGGAGCGAATGATGCCGCGCAGTTGCTCTATCCGCTCCAAGATGGAGACGGCCTCCCGGTAGAAGGCCTTGCCCGCACGGGTCGGGCAAACGCCCCGTGCGCTGCGATGCAACAGGGTGGCGCCGAGCCTGGCTTCAAGGCCAGCGATCTGTTGGCTGAGGGCCGGCTGCGCCACATGGATAGTGGCCGCTGCCCGGCAGAAGCTCCCAGCATCAACGATGCTCACGAAATAGCGGAGGTGGCGTAGCTGCATGGGATAGTCTTGGCAGGGGTGAAGAGAATTAGAATACGGCTGTATCCGCTCATGGCTGCGGCAGCACCGCCCCTGCTTTTAGCCGAGAGTGACCCCATTCCGCACTGGCTGGCGACCACCACATTTTGCACACACTGCGGCGTTCCAAGGATACATCAATTCCCGTACTATATATAGTCCACGGTTGTCCCTCGCTTAATGCTTGGGGCCGGCATACCCGTCCCTGTTTCAACATATCATTTTCCCGGCAACCGCCACCTTGCTGACGACCAGAGGAGCGCTGGCTTAAACGGCATTTGGAGGAAGCCTCAGAATAAGAGTCTTGCTCGAGTTCTGCCTGGCCCCAGATTTCATAATCGCGCCTATCTTCGAAACTCACCAGGGAGCCAAGCGGATAGTCGCAGGGAGCATTCACTCACGATCCCATATTGTGAACTGAACCTCCGGCACTTTTTCGTGCTGCGACAAAGCACAACGCAAGATTAAGGCCAGTTTGCGCAACCGAATATACACTTCGTTTTGGTGGCCATTGGTTCCGTTCGCAACAGATTGGTAGGATTGTTGACATTCGGCATGCCCTCTTTCGAACAAAGCGGAGAGATCGATATATTGAAGCGGGCAAGCAATCGCGGAGCCCGCAACGTACCTTGCCGGATCATTTAGCGAGCATCGCCGACGCAGCGCTCGACTTCAACGAAGGCGTCATCCCACCAGGGCAGCCGAACTCGACGAGGTCGCCGGGCAGAAGGAGCGGAACCTTCGCCCACGCGAAAGACGCTCTGACGCCGGTTCTTTTCGTGACGACCGCAGACCAATCTCCGCTACGATCTGGAGGGCCTGGCCGCTGATCGAACGGCTTTATGTGCCGATTTGCAAGCTGTCGCGCGCATGCCGGATCGGGCGCAGAGTGATGAGATGGGTCTCCTGCACAGGAAATCGTCAACCGATTTGAAACTCAACAATGGATACCACACACAATCGATCCAGAATCCCAGCAATGAACTTCAACCAGGCTCCAAACGGCGCGGGGCAACGCCGCAGGCAGAAGCTCCGCCGTGCCAGTGCCGACATTCACGCCGCTGACTGAGCAGGTAAAATCTCCATCCCCTCGACATAAGCGCTCGGATCAATGTCGATCATTTAAAGCGGTACGTCTTTTGCATGAAACCATTTTGACGATGAAGACGATCCGAGACATCGCCACAAACCACAGGAGCGCCCCGACGAGCCATGATGCTGAACATCTCCCGGGTCCGTACTGCTGTTGACTCGCAATTTCCGAATGCTGGTTGTTTCTAGCGGTTGACATTCGCCACCATTGGTGCCGCCGATATTGGTCAAGTCATTGGAGGGCCGCCTGGAACTGGCGGCTTTCATCCCGATCTCCTTCGACAGGGCAGCTCACCGCATGGTCGATAACCGAAAGCATCTTGTCCGATCGAGCAATTCGCGGGCTCAACCTGGTCAAGCCAGCGACGTTCTAAGAACTGCCCGATCCTTGAGGATTCCGCTGCGCGATAATCACGATGATCTCATTCAGTTGGTAGCTATAGGAGGTGAATCATGAGGGGCATTGAGGAGCGTGGCAAGGTGCCCATCTCGGCATTTAACCCCATCGAGCGTGATATCAGGGACAATTCTCTCATCGGACCGCCAGCTGGCGTTGAAGGACCCGGTCAATCATCCTGTTCTGTGGTGGAGCAGACGCGCTCTGAGCCTCAAGATCAAGCGTTTCCTCCTCTGAGCAGCCAGCGCACCAGCAGTATCCTTGATCTGCCGCCGGAGATTCTTGGTGAGATTGCTCAGCGGCTCAGCCCGATCGGTCTGCTGAGCATGTCACAAACAAATCAACAGCTGCGTGTGGCAGCCATGATAGTCGCGGCGCCTCAAGAAACGCGTCAAAGGGCTATCCAGGTTCAGGCGATCTGGAGCAGGCTGACGCAACCCCAACCCGGCGCCCCGCTGCTGATGCACCCCGGCGTCATGGAATCACTCGCGCGCAACTTCAATTGCCTCACCAGAGTGCAGCTGGAGCACCTCGTGGCCCTAGTCGAAACGGTTGACCAGTCGAAACGCGGCTCGGTCCTCCGAGCCCTCGGCAAGGGCACAGGAGGGCTTGCGCCCGAGCTCCAGCAGCGCGTGGTGGCGCTTGCCGAGGGACTGCTTCACCCCTGCATTCGTGCCTCGGTCCTATCGGGCTTCGGAGCGTGTGTGGCAAGGCTTGCGCCCGAGCTCCAACAGCGTCTCGTCGCCCTGGCCGAGGGAGTTGGGCCCTTGTATAGCTACTTGGCGCTGCAGGGCCTCGGAACAAGCGTGGCAGAGCTTGCGCCGGAGCTCCAGCAACGTCTCGTCGCCCTCGCCGAGGGGGTCCCGACCAAGGACCGTGCTTCGGCCTTGAGGGGCCTCGGAGCGGGTCTGGCAGGCCTTGCACCCGAGCTCCAGCAGCGTCTCGTGGTCCTGGCAGAAGGACTTGGCGACCATGATAGTCGCGCCTCGGCGTTGAGGGGCATCGGATCGAGTGTAGCAGGACTTGTCCCCAAGCTCCAGGAGCGTCTCGTCCTCCTCGCCGAAGGGCTTGACCCCTGGCCTCGGTCCAAGGCCCTGGAGGGCCTCGGAGCAGGTGTGGCAGGGCTTGCCCCCGAGCTTCAGCGCCGTCTCGTCGTTCTCGCCGAGGGGCTTGACCATCCCGGGGACCGCGCTTCGGCCTTGAGGGGACTCGGAGCGGGCGTGGCAGGCCTTGCCCCCGAGCTGCAGCAGCGTCTCGTCCTTCTCGCCGAAGGGCTTGAGCCTTGGTCTCGGGCCGAATCCCTGGAGGGCTTCGCAAAGGCGGTGCCAGGGCTTGCCCTCGAGCTCCAGCAGCGTCTCGTCGTCCTCGTCGAAGCACTTGACGACCCTGGACCTCGCGCCGCGGGCCTATTGGGCTTCGGACCGGGTTTAACAGCGCTTGCACCTGAGCTCCAGCAGCGTCTCGTCCTCCTGGCCGAAGGGCTCGGTCGGTCCCAGCATCGCGCTTCGGCCTTGACTGGCCTCGGAGCGGGTGTGGCAGGGCTTGCACCCGAGCTCCAACAGCGTCTTGTCGTCCTCGCGGAGGGGCTCGCGCGGCCTACAGATTGCAACACGGCGCTATGGGCCCTCGGAGCGGGCATCGCAGGGCTTACCCCCGAGCTCCAGCAGCGTCTTATCGCCCTCGCCGAGGTTTTCGACCTGCCCATGGATCGCGTCTCGGCTCTCCGAGCCCTTGGAGCAGGCATGGCGGGGCTTGCGCCCGAGCTACATTGGCGCACCGCTGCCATTGCGGACGGCCTTCACGAGTGGGTGCATCGGGCTCGCGCCTTCGCAGCGATATTGCCTTAGGAGGTGAGATAATCCGAAAGAAGGTTCTGCCCTACGGACGTCTTCAACGGAGGGTGAAATGAGCCGGAGCCGATCGCAGGGGATGACCTATCGGCGACAATCTGGATTCTCATGATATTTGTGCGTGTTGACGTTCGTTGCCACTGCGATCTAGCCCGGATTGAAGTTCATGGCCCACTCAGAGGACGGCATTACATGATTCGCAGCTGCTATTCTGAACAGGAGATCATCGGATTCTGAAGGAGCATGAGGCTGGGTTCTTGGTCGCAGATCTGTGAGGCAAGCACGGGGTAAGCGACGGCTCGACCCACCATTGGGCAGTCCGTCCCACCTTGGAAGACGTTGACGGATATCGTTGCGCCATTCGTTTTGCGAGAGAGCACAGCCTGACCATCAGCGAAAATGCCGCGGCTTCGCAAAGAGCTCCAACAACGTTGGCAGGAACGTGACTTTCCAGAATGGCAGCTTAGTGCGAGCCTCCCTAACTCGCTGCGGTGCTGGGACGGTAGCTCCTGAGAATTATGTTAAGTGTCTGCGGGAGCAAGACTAAGACTGGTGCTGGGCGACATAAGCCGTGTCGCAGCGGAAGCATTGCTTTTGCTACGGTGGATACGGAGGAGGCCACATGACTGAACCGCTCATTCGGGCATGGATTGGAATGCGATGGCAAGTGATGGCGCGGTACGGAGAGAGCAAAGCGTCGGGTCACAGACATGTTTGTCCCAAGACAAGGACGACCTTCATCGCTACAGGAACTTGCGGCTGTCTGGAATGAAGATGCACTAGAAAGGCGTCCGAGTTGCCGAGCCGCATCGGCCTTACATGCCACGGAGCGCCAGCCCGATGCTGACTCGCGCATGTGAATTGAGAAGGGAGACGAGCCGGCTTCGAGTGAGCCCTGGCTGAGATCTAAGCTCATCCACGTGCATGATCAGCTTACGATGGGCAGTCACGGCGTGGATGTGCCCGCGGTTAGGGGGCGTATCCAAGTAAACCCGCTGGGTAGATTGCAGTTCGGAATCCGAGGCACGCCCGCTGCCCATAGCGTTTGAGAACAGCATTGTACACGATCCAACGCAATGACCGGCCGTCCGGTCTCTCGTGCAATTTAAATTGAAACGTCTGTCTTGCCGCTGCAGGTTGGCCCGTAAATCAAATGGATTAGCATGTGTTTACCGCTAGAAGCCCTAGTTTTTCGAACTAACTGCCGACAACACACTGGATAGGCTGTTCTCGTCGTTCGGTCCAGTTCACCAACGCCTATGTCGACATTTTACGGCGCTTCACTACTAACCGGGCACCGCACGATGGCAGCTCGTTCTCTCCGGCAAAAGATACTCCCTGTGTTAGCTTCCGTGTTGTGTGCTTGCCCTCAACTGCGGGATACGTAAGGCCATCCCTAAAAGCATCGAATGCGGCAGCAACAGCGCGAATCCCAAAGCGATGCTCCCGCCGTACGCGGACAAGACCGTTTTCGAAGTCCACTATTCCGTCCTTGGCCAGCATCGCCAAACGCTCATCTGAACCGCGAAGACGGATCGGATCAGATCCGTGGGCGACACAGATTGCCGGCACGTCAGCCTCGAAATCGCACATTAATCGCTCGATGATTGCGGCTCGCACGCGGTCGTCGTCTGTGAGGCGATGGCCCTTCGATGTCGCCAGTCGGCCAACTGCGATGTGCTGGATGTAGATATCCCGTGTAACTTCGTTTTGAACGTACCCCTGGCCGATGCGGCCGATAGCCGACGCGCCGAAACCGATCAGGGTTCTGCAGGTATCGGCAGAGTAGCCCAACGAGTTACGTCGCAGGCGACCGGTTTCCTGTGCCAGCGCGAGCTCGTCGTCCGGCAAGGCGAAATGGTCGAGCCCGATCTGTCGGTAGCCGGCGGCAATCAGCGTCACGGCGACAGCCGCATACTGTTCAGCGCGGGCAGCGCTGTCGGGAAGAAATTCCGCCTCGATGAGGCGCTGATTCTCTACTTGGGATGGGATGTGCGAGTAGCCGAACAAGGCAAGCCGGTCGGGGCGCATGGCGACCGCCGCCCTCACTGTTTCGACGCACGACTCCACCGTTTGATGCGGCAGGCCGTAGATGAGGTCGAAGTTGATGCGGCTTACTCCATGCCGGCGCAGCACTTCCACGGCAGCCGACGTCTGGGCCTCGCTCTGGATTCGGTTGATCGCTTTTTGAACAATGGGATCGAAGCTCTGTACGCCCAGGCTCGCGCGGTTCACGCCGGCCGCTCCCAAGCCTTCCGCCATCTCGGGCGTGAGCGTGCGTGGATCGATCTCGATGGCGACCGTAGCTGTTTTCGAGATGGCGAAGCGGCATCGCAGGAACTCCATCAGAGCGAGGAACTCGGCTGGTCCGATGAGAGACGGCGTTCCGCCGCCGAAATGTATGTCGCTCACGGGCAGCGTCTTCGGCACTCGCTCCGAAACCAGACGGATCTCGTCACGCAACGCCGCCAGATAGTTGAGGATGGGCGCATCATGGCGGGTGATGGTGGTTGGGAAGCCGCAATACCAGCAGGCTGATCGGCAGAACGGAACGTGCAGATAGAGTGACACCGGATCATCAGCCGGCAGGTTCCTGAGCCATTCCTCATAAGCCTCGGCGCCGACCGCCCCAGAGAACTCCGACACAGCCGGATAGATAGTGTACCAAGGCAGCCGGGCCTCTCGAAATTTCGTGGTCTGCAACGGTCACCGTCCCATGCTGATAACATCCAACCTTACCGCTGCGCTGGCCTGCGTCTTTGCGCTATGTCAGTCCGTCCCGCTTTGGGCTCGAAATTTTTTAGCAATGGGCGCCGTTCAGTCTTGGCTGGACAGCGATGGTCTGAGCGCACTCGGTCAGCGACTGACGATGGTGTTCCCGCCGAAACCCTCACGCGCACCGTTTTGTTCCAGCGTCCCTTCCCTTCATCTGCGCGTGGGAGACTCTTCTGAGCGCAGATGCCGCATCCGATGAGACAATACGGTGTTGGGTCCAGACTTTGCACGCCAGCTACGCCGCCCATAATGATCTCTGCCGTCTCGATGAGCTCGTTGTGTGAATTGCTGGCAAGAAGCATTAGCTGTGGCGCGCCGCTTTCAGGACGAGAACCTGCTCGACGCGACCGTCAGGTCCGCCGCAATGCCAAGGCTGGCGCCTACTGACTCAGTGGTGCAAGGCTGCGGCGCGTGGTTATCGACCATCAGCTCGCCAAAGTGACGGCGTCGTACCGAGCGGTGGCCGCCAGATGATGCCTCAACGGCGGGGCTCACAGCAACAATGCCGTCGCCATTAAGCCAAACTGTCGCGAAGCGAACAGACGAACCGTAGCCGAAACGTTTGCCGTTCCTGCTTGGGTGGATCCGCAAGGCAAAGAGAAGGAAGCGCAAACCAAGGTCCGCCCGTACATTTGAGCTTCAAGCCGCAGCTGGGTCGTCAGGGTGGCACGTCATTTGCTGTAGTACCCTTTGTGAGGCCCGCCGGAGGTGAAAAGGGTGATTGTACAAAAATGCTGTACGACCGCCTGGGAGTGTTAACTAATTAATATATGTGACAACAAGTCTCAATCACATTCTAACTTCTCCTGAGCATTAGCACGACAGGTGCAGCAACACTCCCAGAATTCAGCTTGATGCGCTATCAATAGTTTGCTTAGCAAAAATCATTTATCGGTCTCGATTCCTTTTACTATTTAGACGGAGATCAACAATGACCATTGGGAGCCTCCTCCTCGGCTCAACTGCGGCACTGATCGCCGTTTCCGACGCTCGCGCGGTGACCACCGTCGCCGAGCCTGACCCGACTGAGTACGCCAAGATCTGCGACGTCTACGGCTCGGGCTACGTCTACATTTCAGGCACCGAGACCTGCCTGCGCATCGGCGGCTATCTTAGCTACTACGTGGGCTTGGGCGATGTCGGATTGTTTTACCACGCAAGAACCTCAGATGTGAGGACTGGTGAGGATCAGGGTACATGGCAAAACAACACGCGCTTCACACTGAAAGCTTGGACCGGCCAGGAGACCGAACTCGGCACGTTGAAGACCTACACCGAAACCCGCGTGAATTTCGGTAACCGCCACACTTCGGTTTCGGACAGTTCTCGGTCCTATGCCTTCAACGGAGACAGCATCTTGACTTTCGCCTGGATTCAGCTTGGTGGCCTCCGAGTTGGTAAGGACTGGTCGGCCTTCGACATGTTTATTGGCGGCGCGGGTGACGTACTCAACCAGACGCCGGTTCCGTACGGCGCTTTGGATACCAATGTGGTCCAGTACTACTTCGACGCCGGGAACGGCTTTTCGGCCGTGGTTTCGCTCGAAGAAGGCTCAGGCGTGGTCGGCACAATCGACAACTACGCTCCGCAGATAGTCGGCGGCTTGAAATACACACATGGCTGGGGAGCGATCACCGGCGTTGCTGGTTATGATAGCAACTACGAATCGGTGGCCGCCAAGGTCCGTGTCGACATCAATGTCACCAACGAACTGTTGCTGTTCGGAATGTTCGGCTACGGTTCCAATGGCAAGCTCAACGACGACCCCATGAACGCGATCGACGCTCATGGTCGCGGCTTCTATAAGATTTGGGGCGGGAACTGGGCTTTCTGGGCTGGCGCCGCTTACGAGCTCAACGAGACAACTTCGTTGAACCTTCAGCTCTCGGGTGATCAGCTCAAGAACTATGGTGTCGCTGCGAACGTCGCCTACGCGCTTCTTCCAGATTTCACAGTTACGGCTGAACTCGACTATGACCGCTACGGAGGCTCCGCCGTCGGAAAGGTGAAAGCTTCCGAAGTGAACTGGACCAATGCCAACAAGAAGAGCAGTGTCGGCGGTATCCTGCGTTTCGAACGCTCATTCTAATGCGATGAAGCGTTGAGCTCCGAGGTCCAGTTGATGCGCGGACATTTCCCTTACATTCCGTTGATTGTGGATGCACGGCTCGGACGGCCGTCGTGCGCGGCGACCGTCATGGAGCTCAGGTTTGACGCCGTGCTCCTGAACACGGCGGTCCCGAGGGCGGCCGATCCGGTCGGCATGGCGCGTGCGTTCGGCAAAGCGGTCGATGCCGGTCGTGAAGCTTTCAACTCGGGAATGCTCGAACCGCGCTACTCACCGACGGTCGGCAGGGCTGTCTTCTCATGAAGCTCGATCCCTTCTATCTGAATTTCGACGTGCCGGCTGGGTTGACCGGCTGGCGCCGCTCGGCGTGAGTCTGCTGCAGCTCCGGATAAAGGATATGGACGAGAAAGGACTGCAGACGGAAATCCGCCGCGCGAACGACGCCTGCGCGGTCCATGGTTGCCAAGTGAGCGTCAACGACAATTGGCGCACGGCAATCGAGGAAGGCTGCGACTTCGTCCATCTTGGTCAAAAGGATTTGGCTGCCGCCGATGCTGACGATTAAATACGCCGGATTGAAGCTCGGCCTTTCGATCCACGATCACACCGAACTGGAAACGGCGCCAGTGGCCGAGCCGGAGTATGTGGCGCTCGGCCCATCTATCCAACGAGCCTGAAGCAGATGAAATGGGCGCCGCAAGGGCTCGAGCGGATCAGCGAGTGGAAGCACCAGGTCGCGCCGATCCCATTGGTCTCCATCGGCGGCCTCAACCTGACCGGCTCGAAGGCGTTTTTCGAGGCTGGCGCGGAAAGCGCAGCCGTGGTCACCGACTTTGCGCTGAACGACGCCCCAGAAGCGCGCACGCGAGAATGGATCGAAAGACAGAGCAATGGCGCTGGGGCGAGAACCGCATCTGCTCGTCGTTGTCGGGTCAGATTCCCGCGGTGGGGCTGGAATTGCCCGCGAGATCGAGACGATCGCTTGCCTTGGCGTGCGCACCTGCCTTGCTGTCAGCGCGCTGACGGTGCAAACCCATGAAGACGCCTTGGAAATCCAAGTTACGCAACCCGGTCTGGTGGCGGATCAGATGCGCGCTACGCTTCAGCCTAACAGAGTGGCCGCCACCAACATCGGCATGCTCGCAACGGCTGAGATCGATCGTCGCTGCGGTTGCCGCTGTGCTGCGCGAATATCCGCGCATACCGACAATCCAGATCCAGTGCTGCTTCCACGTCAGGCCGAGCGCTTCTTGAAGCAAGCGCTATCCCGCATAATAAATTAGCATCTGATGCCGCTTTGCCGTGTCGACACCCAATGTCATTGAACTGGCGCTTCTTGCCGGCTCAGAGCTAGCGGCCAATGAGGTCGGCGCGCTTCAACAAGGACCACAAGCCACGCCGTCTGCTGGACTACTCCTCCAAATTCGAGACACGGATGGTTCCTATCCAGACAATTGATTTTATCAATCTGCGACAATACCGCATAGCGGCGCCGGCGGAATGATCACCGGTAGCAAGACGAGCTGTTTTCAGTGGCCTGCAGGACGCGCACCGCGACCGAGGTAGAAGCCACCCCGTCTGCAGCCATGTTCGGATCGGCCGCATCGGTGCGCCGAATGAGATTGCCGGCGGAACGCTCTATTCGTGCAGCTGTGACGGCAGTCATCTCACCGGGGCCATCCTGCCGATGGATGGCCGGCAGTCGGTGCAGCATTGGCTGACACTGTTCACGGAATGAAGCCGTCGCGCTTCGGACGGTTGAAATGGAGGACATTGCGTGGAACCGATCAGTCTCGACGAACTTCTGGCCAGCGTCGGCAAGGAAGTCGGCGTGTCGCCGTGGCGGGTGGTCTCGCAGCGGATGATCGACCAGTTCGCCGAGGCCACCGATGACCACCAGTTCATCCACTGCGATCCGGAGCGCGCCAAGCGCGAGACGCCGTTCGGCGGCACCATCGCGCATGGCTTCCTGTCGCTTTCGCTTTTGTCGGCGATGACTTTCGAGACCATGCGGCCGCTCGAAAACTGCAAGATGGGTGTCAACTATGGCTTCGAGTCGCTGCGCTTTCTGGCGCCGGTGAAAACCGGATCGCGCATCCGCACCCGTTTCGTACTGGCCGACGTCAAGGCCAGGCCGTCGGGCTGGGTGCAGACGGAGCTGGGCGTGACGATTGAGATCGAGGGCTCGAAAAAGCCGGCGCTGACCGCGCGCTGGTTGACGCTGACGCTGATCAAACGCCAGCCGGAGGCGGCCTGAATTGCTCAACGAGCGTCAGCAGAGACGATCTTCACGTGCCGGGGCGATGTAGGCGACCAGTGCGCACCGATCGGCAACGCGGCCACGGGGGTCGGCTAGATAGAGTGGCAGAATGCCTAATCGGGGCTCGCATCGATGTATCGGAAGCGCTTCGCCTTTCGGCGCTGCATTCCTTCTTCACGAAGGTCCATGCAGAATTCCCGACCACGGGGTCGAAAGATCGGCTTGTGATCGGAGTGGGCAGATCCTCCCCGACTGAATCTGCCAATAGGGTGTTATCGAGTCAACCGGGTCGAACTTGAGGTCGCGGATGTCGCTGATCGGCTGCTCGTCGAGCTCGAGAGCTGCCAGCCAAAGGCAGAACACGGCGATGCCAAGAGCTCCGCAGTTGATGTGGACGCCCAGAGAGTACAGACCGACGAGTTCCCGGCGGGCGAACTTGCCATTGGTAGCGCGCCAGACCAGTCGCGAGAAAGCCTCGATGAGAAGGCCCCCGAGCCGCACGCGGGATCGACTACAGTGGCGTTTGGCGAGAGGCCTTCGAAGACGAGAGCGAGTGTAAGATGGACGAGCTCGACACGCGTATCGCGCAGTCCCTGCGATCGCGCCTTGTCCGCGGCGCTCGTGCGTGCGAGCTGTTGGTTGATCGAGCTGACTAGATGAACCGGGATGGCATTAAAACGGAACTGGAAGAGACGTCCCTGGCCGAACTAAGCAAGATCAATCCAGCCATCGCTAAAGGTAGGCGAACACGAGACGTTCGGACTCCGTGCCCCTGAAATCCTCAAATTGAATCGGCCGGACCGTTGGAGCTATCATCACCCGCTTGGCTTCTAGAGCTACGGAGCGGCTTGATTATCTGAACGTCCTCGAAGTCCTTTCCATTGTCGGTCACTACGACACACTCGTTGGCTTCGGCTACAGCGGCAATGATTGTGTCTAGGGCGCTCCGCGAACGGCCTCTGGCTTTGCCGTTGGCCATCAGCCGCGCCCACACGAGGCCGGCTTTCTCGTCGAACGATAGCACGCGGCCAGCGAACAGCGCTTGCGGGCCTTCGGAGCCCTCGAACCAAGTTTCAAGGCTGCTGCGCTTTTTCCCCTTCGGCTTCTCTAGGATGCTTCGGCGAATTTCGGCGACAGTAAGCGAAGCAATGAAGAGGTCTTCGTCCTTCTGCGCGCCCATCCAGGCCAGCAACGAGCCCGAAGGCTCCGGCTTTATGACGTTGCTGATGATATTGGTATGAAGAAGGTAGCGCGTCACAGGTCGATCTTGCGCCCCTCTTCGCGCGGCCGGCTGAGGTCGAGATTGGAGCCAACCAGAGGCGAGCGACGCAACGCGGCGAGAATGCTGCCCGCTTTCGGTGGCTCACCCGCCACGGCTTGCTGTATGGTCCGACGAAGCTGTCGGGCATCCGGCCCGCTCTCCGTTAATTTTCGGGCAAGAGTTCGCAGTAGATCGCGGTCTGCGTCGAACGCCAGGATCTCGAACCGCGCGATGCCGCGCTCAGCCAGGCGGGACCGATAATTCTCGATGGCTCTCTGCTGTGCAGTGTTGCCCCATCGCGTGCCTCCCGTTCTCTATCCGGATATATAGCCATCGCTTCTTCGGAGCACAAGGTGCCCCGTCATCGGCCAGCACTGGCTCCTGCGCGACGCGCGTTATTGATCACAAAGAATTTCCATCTTGTCGAAGCACTGTGACTTGGCATCCTTGTCGCGAAACGGAGTATTTCGCGTCAGGACAGGATCGATCATAGCGCGACCGAAACGTGCAACAGCCGAAAAGCTTCGTGTGGTCGCCGGCGCGGCCCGCGAATCGGCTGTGCCTGCGTCGCCGAAGCCCGATCGACGCTTCGTCAATCTGGTCCGGCTGCTGGCGCGACAGGCCGCACGGGATTTCGTTCAAGCCGAAACGGATAGCCAAACGCGAGACCGCGTCCCGGAGCAAGGGGCCGCCTCATGAAGGTCGCGCTTGGCGCTCGCTACTCAACTGGCAATCACCGAGACGCCTCGATCGAGGATCAGTTGCGGCTCTGCTGCTTGCGTGCTGAAAAGCAAGGCTGGACAGTCGTCGACAGCAATACCCACCGCGCGATCTGCGGCGCGTCGCTGTTGCGTCCCGGCCTTCAGGAGCTGATCAGCGATGCGATGGAGGGCAAATTCCTGATCGTGCTCGCAGAGGCGATGGATCGCCTGACGATGACCGCTGCAAACCGGGAGCAGGCCAGGCTGCGCAAACGTTGCAACAGATCCTTCAAGGAAATTCATAGACTCTTAGCAACTCCGGCTTGCTGTGAATGGTAGGCTTATTGCAACGTCTGAGGTCAGTGGTTCCAAACCGTGGCCCCGCTTGTCTTCGACTCGCCGAACTGCCTGCAATTTCGGCTAAAGGCAAGAAGAGCGCCCATTTGTTTGTTCGACACAGGATATCGACGGTCGTCACGGCCACCGAGATTTGTCCGGTCGTTGGACAACCGTCGAAATCTGCAGCTTCTGTGGAGAACGCGAAATGAGAAATTCGGCAGGACTTGGTCCTGAGCCATGATGACACTGGTTAGTCGCCTACGCATGGCAGCGCATCCTGACCGCCTTCGAATCCTGGGCCTTTGTGCGCATGCGGACCTAACTGTCTGCGAGCTAGCGGAGATTCTGGGCGTGTGTCGAGAGCGGGTTGCGCGACACGTCCGGCTGCTCGCCAGAGCCGACTTTCTCTGCTGCAACGAACAGCCTCCGTGGCGCTCGTACCATCTCAACGCAGGATCCAACGACGGCGGGCTGGTTCAATTATTGGTCGATCTCCTGCCCCATCGCGACGGCTATCATAAACAGGACCTGCAACGGCTCGAAGCGGTACGAGACACGCGGCCGAAGGGGACCGCGTGCTTGATCGTGAAATAGGTCAATCCAATTGGAGCGCGAAGCTACCATGGACAACTCCGCCGACGGCACGATCGCACAGCCCGACACCCACGGGCGGTCTTCCTTGGCCGCGGTTGATTGCCGCGTTCACGAGCTGCTTCTGAGACAGGAGCGGCAGGAGCGGACGACCCTCAAGCTCATCGCCTCAGAGAACTTTGCGTCCTCGGCCGTGCTGGAAGCGAACGGCTCGATTTTCACGAACAAGTACGCCGAGGGGTACCCCGGTGCGCGCTACTACGCTGGAAACGAGATCGTTGATGAGCTTGAGAATCTAGCCATTGAGCGCCTGAAATCACTATTTGGCAGCGAGCATGCCAACGTCCAGCCTTATTCCGGCTCGCCGGCCAACCAGGCTGTCTATCGTGCGCTTTTGAGTCCCGGTGACAAAGTCATGGGCTTGCCCCTTCCGGAAGGGGGCCATCTGACTCATGGTTGGGCCATCAACTTTTCCGGTACTGACTATCAACGCGTCCCCTATGGGTTGGATGAAACGACACAGCAGATTGACTATGACCGCTTGCGCGAGACAGCCAAGCGGGAACGGCCGCGGCTCATTTGGGTCGGCGGAACTGCTTACCCGCGTGTCTTTGACTACGCGGCAATGGCAGAAATTGCCCTGGAAGCGAACTCCTATCTCGTAGCCGACATTGCGCACATCAGCGGCCTGATTGCCGCGGGAGCGCACCCGAATCCCGTGGGCCATTGCGACGTGGTCAGCAGCACGTCCCACAAGTCGATCCGCGGTCCCCGCGGTGGCTTCATTTTGTCAAGGAACGAAGATCGCTATCAGGCCCTGTATCATACAAAGAGCAAATACAATCTCGCCAGACGAATAGACCGGGCGGTCTTCCCTCACCTGCAAGGCGGGCCTCACATGAATGCCATCGCTGCGCTAGCGGTTGCCTTGCACGAAGCCGCGAACCCGTCCTTCCGAAGCTACGGCCAACAGACGGTCAAGAACGCCAAGGCTCTGGCACATGCACTGCTTGAGCGAGGTCATGACCTGGTGACCGGGGGGACGGACAATCACATGCTGATCCTTGATCTTCGCAATCGGCCACTATCGGGCAAGGCCTATGCCGAGCGACTAGCAAAGGCAGGAATCATCACAAACTTTAATATGGTGCCTGGCGACCCGCGGGATCCGGCGGTCACAAGCGGAATTCGCCTGGGGGCACCAGCAGTGACGTCAATGGGCATGCGCGATGTGGAAATGCAGCAAATTGCTGGCTTCATTGACTCCGTCCTCCAGCGGCCAGACGACGAAGATCTCCATGCCTGCGTGCGAAGAGACGTTGCCGACTTGTGCGCTGCGTTCGAGGTCCCGGGCATCTCCGACAAGTAAGGTGGGCCAAGCAAAATGCCCATACCACATCCAACACCCGAAGCGAGGTATTCATGGCTAGGCAGTTCGTGTTCTCTTCCGAATCGGTTGGCGCGGGGCACCCGGATAAGTTGGCCGACAACATCTCGGATGCCATCCTCGACGCCATCCTCCGCACAGATCCCAAGGCGCGCGTCGCCTGTGAAGCGTTGGTAAAATCAGGGATAGTCGTTCTGGCTGGCGAGATTACCAGCGATGCCCAGGTGGATTACAGCCAAGTTGCGCGCGATACGATTCTCGACATTGGGTACGACGACGAGGCCGTCGGCTTCGACGGCCGGCGTTGCTCCGTCGTCCATGCCCTCACCGAGCAGTCGCCCGACATCAGCCAAGGCGTTGACGAGGGAAGAGGGCAAGACCTCCAGCAGGGAGCGGGAGATCAGGGCCTCATGTTCGGCTACGCATGCCGCGAAACCGATACCCTGATGCCTTTGCCGATCCAGCTCGCTCATCGCTTGACGAAACGGCAGGCGTATGTCCGGAAGGCACAGCTTGGCTGGTTGCGTCCTGACATGAAATCCCAAGTCTCAGTGCGCTATGAGGGGTTGCGCCCGGTCGCCCTGGATACCATCGTCGTGTCGACGCAACATGACGAGCAGGTCTCCCAAGAGACTGTCCGCGAGGGCGTCATTGAGGAAATCATAAAGCCTGTCCTGCCGACCCACCTGGAGACGGAAGGCATCAGAATTCTGGTCAACCCGACGGGGCGGTTCGTAGTCGGCGGGCCGCGCGGCGACTGCGGTCTCACGGGACGCAAGATCATCGTCGATTCCTATGGCGGGATGGGTCGTCATGGCGGCGGCGCCTTCTCGGGCAAGGACCCGTCCAAGGTTGACCGCTCGGCTGCCTATGCGGCCCGCTATGTCGCAAAGAACATCGTCGCCAGCGGACTTGCGGACGTGTGCGAGGTGCAGCTTGCTTACGCAATCGGCGTGGCCAGTCCGGTTTCCGTCATGGTCAACACGTTCGGGACAGCCAGGGTTGAGGAAAGCAGGATCGAGCGCCTCATTCTTGAGTTGTTCGATCTCAGACCGAAAGGCATTATCAAGATGCTTGATCTCTTGCGCCCTATATACCGCAATACAGCCACCTATGGCCATTTCGGCCGTGAAGAGCCTGATTTCACCTGGGAGAAGACAGACAGGGCGGACGAATTGCGTCGCGAGGCAGGACTAGCCGCCCCGTGAAGCCGCCGGCGAGCGAATTGGCAAGCGGAAAGCCCAAGCGGAGACATTGATGCCGGATTATGACGTGCTTTGCATCGGCAATGCCATTGTCGACATCATCGCCCAGTGCGACGACGCTTTTCTGGTGACCAACGGCATCATCAAGGGTGCCATGAACCTCATCGATACCAAGCGCGCCGAGCTGCTCTACAGCCACATGGGGCCGGCGATCGAGGCCTCCGGTGGCAGCGCCGGCAACACGGCGGCCGGCGTCGCCAGCTTCGGCGGCCGCGCCGCCTTCTCCGGCAAGGTGTCCAACGATGCGCTGGGCGAAATCTATGCGCACGACATCCATGCGCAGGGCGTTGCCTTCGACACCACGCCGCTCGAGGGTGAGCCGCCGACGGCGCGTTCGATGATCTTCGTCACCCCCGACGGCGAACGCTCGATGAACACCTATCTCGGCGCCTGCGTCGAGCTTGGGCCGGAGGATGTCGAGGCCGACAAGGCTTCTGGCGCCAAGGTCACTTATTTCGAGGGCTATCTGTGGGACCCGCCGCGCGCCAAGGAGGCGATCCGGCAGACGGCGAAGCTCGCGCATGCGGCAGGGCGCGAAGTCTCGATGACACTGTCGGATTCGTTTTGCGTTGACCGCTACCGCGACGAGTTCCTCGATCTGATGCGCTCGGGCACGGTCGACATCGTCTTTGCCAACAGCGACGAGATCAAGTCGCTCTACCAGACCTCGTCCTTCGACGAAGCGGTGGCGCAGATCCGCAAGGACTGCAAGATCGCCGCCGTCACACGCTCGGAAAAAGGCTCGGTGATCGTGCGCGGCGACGAGACCGTGGTCATCGAGGCGACCGCCATCAAGGAGCTGGTCGACACGACGGGCGCCGGCGATCTCTACGCCGCCGGTTTCCTGCATGGCTACACGCAGGGCCGCAACCTCAAGACCTGCGGCGACCTTGGCTCGCTGGCGGCCGGCCTGGTGATCCAGCAGATCGGCCCAAGGCCAAGGCAGAATTTGCGCCGCGAGGCGGAACGGGCTGGGTTGCTGTAGATGCGCGGGCAACTAACCAGCTGCCCAACCGACGCGATCATCGCAGTGGCGGAACTGTGTCAAAGCTCGCTGATAACGACAGCCATTCGCTTCGGAGAACTGACCGATGCTGCTGCCGTGAAGCTCGCTGGAAGGGGGTGCAAGGCGGGCATGCCTTGACGGCATTCACCGTCATCGAGATCGCCACCGGCATTTTCCAGAAGCTCAGCTTGGGGAAGGCCAGTAAGGTTCCTGAGGTAACGGAGAACTCGCGGCGTCCGTCGGAGCACTTGACTTGCGATCACGTCCCACGATGCCGAATGCGGGCAGACTGGTTCGCCATTGGTATGGGACCAGCGGAATTGGCAGCAGGGCTTCATCTTCGTCAATCTCGACGAGGCGCCGGATGTGGAGCCCGGCATTCGCGGATGTCAGGAAGTGCTCGCCTGGCTGGTATTCACATCGCGGTCTGGCTTCCACGATTTTGGGATCGTCGAGGGCAACGAGGAAGGGATTCAAAAACCGGCCCTGACGGGCGGAAAGGGACTATCCCGCCCTCTCCGATCTCCGTGTCAAAACTCTTCGGCAGACGCAGGATCGCATCACGGGGCCCGGCAGCCTTGGCTGCAGCGACATAGTTTCAGTTCATTTCAACAGGTGCTGGCATGGGTGTATCTCTTATCCGAACAATCCAACAATTACCGCAAGCACGGTCCGCTCGATCGGGTCGCCAGCTATTTTCGCGATAAGCCGGTTCTTGAGGGCGCCGAAGCCGAAACGCGGCAATCGGTCGCCATTTGCTCTGACGCTCGTCAGATTCTCGTCAGCAGGGCCAATTTGGAATTCCAGTTGCTCCATCTGGGGGAAATATTCAACGGAGGCATGAAATGGACGCATTGAACAACGCCAACTCGCCGCGCCGGAACCTCACATGGCAAACTGGGGCTGTTCACGAACTAATCGCTTTTGAACAACCCCTGAGAGACTTGCCACAGGAGCGAGAACAACAAGCCGAAGTTGGCCCGTCCCGTCCTGTTGTCTCAGCCGCAGACCAGCGCTTCAACACGGCGGCCCAGCAGCCACATAGGAGTCTTATCGCAATTTCCAACCGCGGTGCGACTGTCAATTCTGATCAGCCCAAGACAGGCGGGCTTTCGGCGGCCCTGGAGTGCGTCGTGGAGCGTTCCGGCGCGGTCTGGGTAGGTTTTTCCGAGCATCTGGGCGACGGGGATAAGCAACAGGTGCCCCTCGTGCAGCGTGGCAAAGGTCAAATCGGGTGGCTCGATGGGCCGGCAGCGGACTATTCTCGGTACTATCAAGGTTTTGCAAATTCAATATTGTGGCCGGCGCTCCACTCGCTGCCGGACCGGATCTCAGGCTCGGAAGAGGATTATAAAAGTTATCGCGACGTCAATGCCTTCATGGCGCGCGCGGTGTCCGAATTGGGAGATAACGCAGTCTACTGGGTTCATGACTACCATTTCCTGCCGCTCGGCGCTGATTTGCACAGACTCGGCATTGACCGGCCGATCGGCCATTTCCTGCATACGCCATGGCCCGAGTCTGACATGATGGAGCGCGTGCCCAATTCTGGCGAGCTAATGAAATGTATGCTCGAGTATGATCTGCTCGGTTTCCAGACCGACCGTGATGTGAGCAATTTCCTCGCCTGTGTCCAATCTCATTTGGGGCTGGAGAGCAAGAACGGGGTCGTTTTCTCGGACCATGGCCAGACGCAATGCCAAAATTTTCCTATAGGTATCGATCCGAAGCAATTCGAACAGTGTGCCGCAGATTCGCTTGAGGCGCAGAAAGCCTACATTTCGCAGTTGAAACTTGGCGGAGCAAAGCTAGTTATCGGCGTCGATCGGCTCGACTACACCAAGGGCATCGACAATCGGATTAAAGCTTTCGATCTGCTGGCAGTCGAGCCGCAACGTGTCTCGCTCTTGCAAATCGCAACTCCCTCACGTGGCGACATCCAAGCGTACAGCGAATATCGGCGCGACGTCGAAAGACTCGTCAATCAAGTCAACAACCGGCATGGCACGGACGAGTGGATGCCGATTATCTATGAGAACAGGTCGTTCACCCAAGCTGAGATAGCGGGTCTTTACAGAGCCGCGCGTGTTTGCGTTGTGACGCCGTTGCGCGATGGCATGAATCTTGTGGCGAAAGAATACATTGCTGCACAAGATCCGAGCGACCCTGGCGTTCTGGTGTTATCGAAGTTTGCCGGCGCGGCCGAAGACTTCGGCGAGGACGCCCTGCTGGTAAATCCGAGGCTCTCCGACGAGATAGCTACCGCGATCTCAAGAGCGGCCAGCATGCCGCGCGAAGAACGCATCCAACGCTGGCGGAGGATGATGGACAAACTTGAAGCGTATACGATCCACCATTGGTCAGCGGACTTCGTTCGGCAACTGGACAGCAGCCGGGATACGGTCCCTGCGGATCACTTCCA
This sequence comes from Mesorhizobium sp. M1066, assembly GCF_040318635.1. Lineage (NCBI taxonomy): Bacteria > Pseudomonadati > Pseudomonadota > Alphaproteobacteria > Hyphomicrobiales > Phyllobacteriaceae > Mesorhizobium > Mesorhizobium sp. M1066. Next base: position 10,680 of record NZ_JAMYMR010000038.1, on the reverse strand, counting down.
CTATGTTGGCTTGGGCTGGATCAGCGAGGCCCAAATGCCTTCGTATCGGACCGAGCCAGAATTGCACACCGCGCTGACGCGTGCACTGGATAAAAACTGGGTCCTGCCGATCGTATGATGCAGAATATGAAGCACGCGAGCTTTGCCTGCATTTGCGCATCCCTCAATGCCGAGCGCTTGGAGAGAGAGATACTTATCCTGACCGCCTGAATGCGGCTTAAGCGGCTTATCGGGACCACAGTCGGGCTTTGCATCAGACCCTTGAGCCAGGCTCCGTCAGTGTGGTCTCTTGCCGCCGAGCGGAGTCATCACGATTGCCTAGTCACCCGTGATGACGACTGGCGTGCCAATTCCCCTCGGACCACGGTTTGGCGCTCACTCCGAGAAAACCGCTTCTCCCACGCACGCACGGCTTGCGGCCGCATCGTTAAACATCGCCACCAATGCGATCTTCTGCATTCTAATGACGTTGTCACGCGCTTGAAGTCTTGTCCGAAATCCTTCATCGGCGACCTGCGAGGGATGTCGCAGCCCGACAGGGATCCATTAGTTGGACTATGGTGGCAGCGGAGCAGCGCCGCCAATGGGCGACTGAATATTTCACAATGTTAGACAAGCGTAAAAGCGAAATCACATAACGACATAAACATTTCGTTATGCGTCATTGACAAAAGAGCGGACTGCTGTGATTGTCTGCGTGTCGTGGTTCTCGCGTGCGGCGCTGCCGCAGCGGAGCTAAGAGGGAAGCCGGTGCAATGCCGGCGCTGCCCCCGCAACTGTTAGTGGCGAGCCAACCCCACTCATGTCACTGAGGCGAATACCCTCAGGAAGACGGGTAGAGGCTATGACCCCGCGAGCCAGGAGACCTGCCACGGCGAATTACGTCCACGGGCGGGGTGTCTCGGTGGCCGCTGCAAGCCGGCGTTCGTGCCGGCCTGCTAGCGCCTTCCTTGTCATCGGCGCCCCAACCATCGGGGTATGACATGACTGACTCTCAGGAAATTCCTGTAGCAACGCTCGGCGTGCCGCGCTTCGGTCGTCGGCGAGAACTGAAATTCGCGCTTGAAAGCTACTGGTCCGGAACATCGTCCGCTGGCGACCTTCTCACGACGTCGAAGGCGCTCCGTGCCGCTAGCTGGGAAGAGCAGCGCGATCGCGGCGTGTCGAAAATCCCGTCGAACGACTTCTCGCTTTACGACCATGTGCTCGACACCGCAGCCATGGTCGGGGCCGTTCCATCCCGTTACGGCTGGAATAGCGGCGAGGTCCCACTTGACATCTACTTCGCAATGGCGCGCGGCAACCAGGGTCAGACGGAGGATTGTGGACACGCTGGTCACCAGGAGGAGGCTCATGGACCTGGTGTAACCGCGATGGAAATGACCAAGTGGTTTGACACCAACTACCACTACATTGTGCCGGAACTCGATGATGATCAGACGTTCGCCCTCTCGTCATCGAAGCCGGTCGATTATTTCCTCGAGGCTAAAGCTCTCGGCATTCACACACGCCCAGTCATCCTTGGACCCATCACCTTCCTCAAGCTGGCGAAATCGCCTGCCGAGGGGTTCGGTCCCATCGCGCTCCTACCGCGGCTGCTGCCCGTTTACGAGCAAGTCCTGCAGAAGCTGAAGCTGTCGGGAGCCGACTGGGTGCAGATCGATGAGCCAGCGCTTGTCCTCGATCTGAACCCGAACGAACGAGCTGCGTTCGAATTCGCCTATGGCCAGCTGTCGAAAGCCGCGCCCGAGCTGAAGATCATGCTGGCTACGTATTTCGGGTCGCTGGGAGACAATCTCGAAACCGCGGTTTCTCTGCCCCTGGCCGGGCTGCATATTGATCTCGTGCGCGCTCCCGAGCAGCTGGAAACGGTGGGTCGGCTCGCTCCGAAGGATCTGGTGCTCTCGCTTGGCTTGATCGATGGCCGCAACGTCTGGCGTGCGAACCTGCCCGCCATTCTCGACCGCATCAAACCGATCGTCGCCGGCTGGCCCTTGGACCGCGTCGAGATCGCGCCTTCTTGCTCGATGCTGCATGTGCCGATTGATCTGCGCATGGAGACGGAACTCGACGCCGACATCAGGTCGTGGCTCGCCTTCGCGGCCCAGAAGACCGACGAGCTGGTCTTGCTGGCCCGGGCCCTGTCCCAAGGCAGGGATGCGGTGGCAGGCGCGTTGAAAGCGTCTGCCGAGGCTGCCGCCACGCGCGTGACATCCACGAGGATCCATGACCCGCTTGTTCAGGGGCGGATCGCTAGCATTGAGGACAGCGCGAAGCGACGAGAGAGCGCTTTTGGCGAGCGCTCCAGAGTCCAAGCCGGCTCACTCGGGCTGCCGCCGTTCCCGACGACGACCATCGGGTCCTTCCCGCAGACGCCGCAGGTACGCAAGGCGCGGGCCGCTCATGCGAAGGGCCAGCTGAGCTATGTCGACTATGAGACGTTCCTGAAGAAGGAGATCGAGGCTGCAATTCGCTGGCAGGAAGAGATCGGGCTGGACGTGCTGGTGCACGGTGAGTTCGAGCGAAACGACATGGTACAGCATTTCGGCGAGCAGTTGTCCGGCTTCGCGTTCACCCAGCATGCCTGGGTACAAAGCTATGGGTCGCGCTACGTGCGTCCCCCCATCATTTTCGGCGACGTATCGAGGCGCAATCCGATGACAGTGCGCTGGTGGCAATTCGCCCAGTCGCTTACGGAAAAGCCCGTGAAGGGAATGCTCACAGGCCCAGTCACCATTCTCAACTGGTCTTTTGTTCGCGACGACGTACCCCGCTCCGAAGCCTGCCGCCAGATCGCGCTCGCCATCCGCGACGAAGTGACGGATCTCGAAAGGTCCGGCGCAAGGATGGTCCAGATCGATGAGGCCGCCTTTCGCGAAGGATTGCCACTGCGCCAATCTGACTGGAAAGTCTATCTCGACTGGGCTGTCGAATGTTTCCGGATCGCTTCAACGGGTGTAAAGGACGCGACTCAAATTCATACCCACATGTGCTATTCGGAGTTCAACGAGATCATTCACGCGATCGCTGGAATGGATGCGGATGTCATTTCGATTGAGACGTCGCGCTCGAAGATGGAACTGTTGGACGCCTTCACGAGCTCCAAATATCCGAACGAAATCGGTCCCGGCGTCTATGATATTCACTCACCACGCGTCCCGGAAGTCGGCGAGATTTCGGACTTAGTCATGCTTGCCCGCGAGCGACTGTCCGATGGCCAACTGTGGATAAACCCCGACTGTGGCCTCAAAACACGCAAATGGGAGGAGGTCCGCCCTGCCCTCATTAACATGGTCGCTGCAGCACGCGCGCTCCGGCAGAAAGTGCAGGCGTGAGGCTTCTCTTCCTCACCGTGTGGGGAGTTGCCGACTGGCGGATGTCGGCCGGGAATATGCCAAACCGATCACACTCTTGGAAATAAGCCACTCGGCGAAAATGTGCAATTTTCCTTCGGCACGTGTCCTCATCCCGCAGAAATATGAATGTGACACTACGCTATAGTATTGGTCCTTGGGAACATACAGGCCCCGCGCCTCGAACAAATCGTACACACGTCGTTTCTCAAAGTAGACTGCTTGGCATGTTCGCTCAGGCGGCGACAATATATGGTGCTGCGCGTCTGTCCGCTTCCCCAGCTGATTCGCGCAGACTACGGGCGAGGTGGCAGGTTTCGGGTATTGCTAGCCTCCCGCCAATTCGGAGATGGATGTGGCAATTCGTGTGGCCCAAGTAAAAGCCGCAATCATTTTCGATGTCCGCAGCCAGTTGGCCCTTATTTTCCTAAGATCTGCGTTACAGGCCGGGGCGTTGTCGCCGTTTCGGAGGGTAAGATGGGATAGGTGACCTCGGGTGCCTCTCCGGTCAGCGAGTTGAGGAAGGCAACAAGCAGATCAACTTCTTCGTCCGCCAGTACTACGCCAAGCTGGGTGGTCCCCATAATAGCGACGGCCTGTTTCAGATCCCAAACCTTGCCCGAATGAAAGTATGGCGCGGTGAGTGCAACGTTGCGCAGCGGCGCCACGCGGAAAACATAGTAGTCATCGGCTGCATTGGTGACCGCGAATCGGCCCTTGTCTTTGTCCGGCAGGACCTCGGCGCTGGGCTGTTCCACGAGGCCAAAGGGGAAATAGGCTTGCCCACCAACGTTGATGCCGGCATGGCAGGACGAGCAGCCTTTGTCCATGAAAAGCGCCAGGCCCTGTTTCTGTTCGGAAGTCATGGCAAGCTCATCACCATTCAGGAAGCTGTCGAACGGGGCCGGTGTGACCAATGTCGCCTCGAAGGCTTCGATCGCCTTGGCGAAGTTGTCGAAGGTGACCCGATCGGCTTCAGCCGGAAAAGCTGCATCGAACCACTCGACATATTGCGGCATGGACTTGAGCGTGGCGATGACTTGGTCCGGTGTATTGGCCATTTCGATGCCAGCTTGGACCGGTCCCTTCGCCTGAGCCTTCAGGTCTGCGGCACGACCGTCCCAGAACTGAGCGATGTTGAAGACAGCGTTCAGTACAGTCGGCGCGTTGCGCTGTCCCTTCTGCCAACCATGGCCGATCGAGGTTTCGTGATTGTCGTCGCCGCCCGTGGCCAGGTTGTGGCACGAGTTGCACGACAAAACGCCTGACGCCGAGACGCGTGGATCGAAGAACAGTGCCTTGCCGAGAGCGATCTTTTCCGGGGTGTTCGGGTTGTTGGCGACTGTCGGCGTGGTGGATGGCAAAGCCCTGAAGGTGGCCAATGCCGTATCTCTGAGGTCGGTGGGGATCGAATCCGCAGCAAAGGCGGTGGGTGCCAGCAAGGTGACAGCCATCGTTCTGAATAGGATTTTCATAAATGGTCTTCCTGCGTCGTGCACGCAGCCACTATGCGATCTGCGGCTCATGAACGCCCTGAGCTAGATCAGTTGAGGGAGAGGATCGGGGTCTGGCACCTGTTTTCGCGGCTGAGCTGGGACCCTCTTGGAAGTGATCGCTCTTCTCGATTGGACTTCAGGGAGGAGGAGTATCCCTGCTCGACAACCGTTTGTATGCATCAAAGCACGCCCTGGCGGCGGCTTCGTAGATTCGGTCATTGCGATCTTCCCGCCATCGTTGAGAAAGTCGAGAGCACCCGCAAGACTGGCAATCTCTTGCACGATGTGCGCTGCACGCCTTGCGAAAAGTGAGCTTCTGAAACCTCAGGGTTCATTCGTTCCTCCTGACCTGCTGATTGCGTGAATCGGCCTTATCGACACCCGCGGACTGCACATTGTGGTGTCACCAGCGATGGCGGTCTCAATACCTAAGCAGCAACGGTCTATGCGACAGTATGGATGTCCTGTCGGAATAGCCGGTTCGCCTTATCGACGTCACACCGGCATATAGCTCCGCTTCTACGAACATCCCATCACGCGAGGAAAGACATGGCCAACACGCGCAGTATCGCCAATCTAGCCCTTGTGTCGGCGCGGCGCTTGAGCAGGTCCACCGGCTGTAAGTGCCTCACACCTTGATCCACAGATCCTAGGCGATGACCACGTTGTCGTCATCATTTGACGGACGCGGGGCATTGGCCCATAAGCGAGCCACCGCAAACTGTGCGGTTGCCAATGCGTAATGATGTGAATTGGAATGATCTTCGGTTTGCGAAACACGCACGTCCGACGCAGCTTGCGTTGACAGAGGCGGTTTTACGCGCAATAGCACTTCCGCCGGCCTATTTTTGTGGAGTTCAATTGTGGTTCGGCCAAGGGAGCTGGGCGCCGGACCGGCCCCGTGTAAACCTCATCAAAGAGAGAGAGACCCTGCATGGAAGAATTCTTACCGCGCATCGCCACTGGTGCCGGCATCGGCCCGGCTCTCGCAGAGAAGGGCGTTGGGTTAATGCTGGGTTTCCTGCAAAGCCACGCGGCCGACGGTCCCGTTGCGCGCATGATCGAGGCCATTCCGGGAGCTTCGGAATTAGTAGCGAAGTATCATGGCGACGACCCAGAGGGTGGCGGCCTTATGGGGCTTGGCCAGCAATTGATGAGTGAGGGTCTCAGCATGGCAAAGATCGCCGGCCTCGCCAACGAGACGATCGCCTGCGCCAAGGAACATGCCGGCGACGAACTCGTGGACGAGGTCCTCAATTCCGTTCCTGGCCTTCCCCAGTTCGTCTGATCAGCGGCAGCCGGGGGCGCATGACCTCGTGCGCCCGTGCCGGCCCGTCTGCGCAGCAGGCATTCTCCGCCGAGCATTCCGTACCGATCTCGCCAGACCACCGACCGCCGGGCACGCGAAGCGAGCGTTGGAGTACTTCATTCGTCTATTCCAAAATCGACCTCAGGCGAATCGATGTGTATAATTTCCGGCGGTAAGGGTTTATCCTGAACGCTTTCGATGAAGCTCGCGAGATAAGCAAACGTATTGTATTTCTCGAGGACCAACCGCTTCGCCTCTCTTATTGCGCCGCGACGTTCCTTCCAGAGGTCCGAGTTGATGATTTCTTGAATTTTTGGGATTACGTTCTTGTCCTCTGGGTCAATCAGAACCATAGAGTCCGAAGGGAAGAACCTCGTGATTGCAGGGCTGCCGTAATAGATCGGCATTGTTTCAGCAACGAAGCAGTCCATAAGCTTCTCTGTAAAATAGTAATCAGCACGAGTATTCTCGAACGCTATACTGTAACGGTAAGGTGCGAGTGCGTTCCATTTATCTCCAATCAGCCGAAAACCTCGGCCGAACAGGTCAAAATCGAGCTCCTTTCTCAGCCGTTCCAGAAACGCCAGCCGATATCGATGTCCTTTAAGCAGGGCGATGTCACTGGTAATCCATGAGAGCCGAAGCGGCTTATCCACGACTTCGCTGACCAGAAGTTGGTCATATGTCTTGTTTACAGACCAAGACCGAGTGATAGGTGGAGACAAAACGAATCGGCGCGCTGCATTCTGCCGAGCAGCCAGCTCTGCGTCACACGTCAGGACGATAGTATTTTTCCCCTGCCCTTCATGAAACGCGCGATGAGCTTTCGTCGGCGGTTCGCCGATTGCAAAAATTGTCCTGTTTGGGCTCGCCTCGATATCAACAGGGAGCCCAAAAAGAGAAGCAGAGTTAAAGACGATATGCCAATCGGGCACGAAGGATGTCGTGCGAACAAAAGCGACATTGTTCCAGATTCCACTCCCCTTTGGAGTGAGATGGTGGATTGCATCATCCAAAACGCCCCAAGAATCTAGACATGTAGCAACAATGGGCGCCGGGCGTTCCGTCAACAATTTGGCCGACAAAGCAGTTCCACTCCCTCACTCGTGAAGGTACTCAATGGCCATTCAGGATTGCGGTAACATTGGGCAGCATAAACCTTCCGGGACCCGCTGTCGAGGCAATTGTCGCTTTGCACTTGACCAGGTTCTTCCTCGCTTTGTGCGGTGATCGGGCCGGCTGAGTGGCAGCATGCGTGCCCAAAGGAGTTCGCAGCCCGCTCTGCCTACATCGTACGTTTAATCGTCTTCAGGCGGTTGATCAGCCCTTTCGCCTGCCGTTGCTCGATAGTTCAATGGCATCGCGAACGGCGTCAACGTCACGGCGTAGGCCCTACCGAAACGCGGGATGGCGACGAACCCGGAGTTGACGCCACGTCGATCGAAGTGTCGAGCTTGCCCAATTCACAGGCCCCGCAAAATGCCGCGGAAGCGCATGGCAAGCCTGCGCATAGTGGCAAACTCATGTGACCCCTGCTTCAGGACGTCGACCTTTGTGGCCTGGTTGATCGTCAGCACATCCCGAGGCTTCGTGCAGAGGGCCGGGGCCACTACCGGCGAGATCAGACGGCCGGTCGCGGGATTCCGTATGGGACAGCGTCGTCTGGCAGGTTGACGCGTATGATTGAAGCAGGCGACGCACTGTCCTTGCCCGGCCTCTCGGCACGGCGCCAGCTTGCGAGAAGCCGCTCCAGATTCGAGAAGCTGCCCGTGTCGCCGCGCTGTTAATCGTGGAACAGGTGTCGTCCGCAGCGATTGCCGTCTCTCGAGGACCGGCAAAGAAACGCCTCGAAATACATTGATGTCCTTGGTTACCAGCGGCGGTTCCCAGCCCCTTGGAAGAGCGGCTCACCGGGCGATGAACTTACATTTGGCCATTGCCAATGAACGTCCATCGTCCTGACGCCCACCAGCAAGCGATCACGATCCCTCGATTTCACAGTGCAAAGAAGTAAAGCGGGACACAAATAGCGCGCTTAGCCTCGACTACTAGCAACTTCGGCGCAAAGTTACAGCCGGGACGCGCCACGCACCACGGCAGGGTCGCCAACAACGAGTGGCTCAGCGGTCACGACGGGAAATATGGCGCATCGATGTCGCTTCTGGACGAGCATTGGCAATAACGCTGTCGAGACATTGTTGCTTTCAGCGGCAACCGGCCCTATGAAGCGACGCTTCGCTGACTATGTTTCACCGCCTGGAGAGTTTCATGACAGAAGAAGCCGGAAAAAACGTCGACACCCTCATTGAGCTTGCCGCCGATGTCGTGTCGGCCTATGTCTCCAACAATCCGATCCCGGTGGGGGATCTCCCTGCCCTCATCGGCCAAGTGCATGCGGCTCTGACAGCGACGGCCGGAGGTGTCTCTGCGCAAGAGCCGGTTGCCCTTACGCCTGCAGTCCCGATCAGGAAATCGGTGACACCGGACTACATCATCTCCCTTGAGGACGGGAAGAAATTCAAATCGCTAAAGCGCCATCTGTCGACCCACTATGGGCTGACGCCGGATGGATATCGGGCCAAATGGGGCCTGCCGGCGGATTATCCCATGGTCGCGCCGAACTACGCCGCGGCGCGCTCGACATTGGCCAAGACGATGGGGCTCGGCCGCAAACCGAAGGCGCCGGAAGCGCCGGAGCCTGCGCCGACGAAGCGAACCCGCAAGAAGGTCGCGGCTTGATTTCGGCAATCGAGATTCGTTCTGGAGCGTTGCAGCCATCGGCTTAATCTGCGCGTCATATAAAAAGGCGGGGCCAACCCCGCCTTCCTTTCAAACAACCTTGTTTCATGAGGAATTCGCGACCCTGCAGCAATCTGCTGCCCTCAGTTTTTGCTCGGTCCCATCGAGCGGCCGTGAGGACTTATGTGCTTACTCTTGCCAGGACGCAGGAGAAAATTTTAACCAGCTTTGCTGAGGCTGCCAGCGGAGGACTTGCCCGTGCGGCGATCCTGCTCGATCTCATAGTTGATCTTCTGGCCGTCAACGAGGGTCGAGAGGCCCGCGCGTTCGACAGCGGAAATGTGGACGAAAACATCCGGACCGCCATTGTCGGGCTGGATAAATCCAAACCCCTTGGTGCTGTTGAACCACTTTACCGTTCCAGTCGGCATATACTTGTTCCTTCTTTTACAATGCAACGTGGGCAGGCCATTAGGCCTGTCCGAGTCATAGCCGAGAGTTGGGCGCAGCAAAAAGCGAAAAATTGTTAAGCCCCGATCAGCTGGCGCACTCCTTTGTGGGCGTAGCCGCCAGCAAGCACTGTCCTACACTACCGCTTGAGCGTGGCCGGAAGCGCACAATTTCTTCCAACGCTCCTCAGCGCCACGTCGATGGCTCGGGTTTGGAGGCGCGGGACGTAAGGCCGACCGCTGCTCGTGCCGCCAGGTCAAAGGCCGGGTAGTTCACGGAGCTGCCTTCGTGCATAACACCTTGGGAGCGCCTTAAGGAGTTTCGTGTTGGATTGTTTCAAGAGGGTCGAGGGGTTGATCGATGCGACCAGCGTGGAAGCGATCGATAGCGCGCGCGTTTTGCTGGACCAGTTCAAGGGCAAGTCAGAAACAATCGCCCAAGCGATTGACGACTTCCTGCTTGATTTCATGACCTTGCTGTTTGTGGTAGAAGCCACCCGCGAGCAGTTCCACAATCCGGCGAGGCGGTTAGCGCGCATCAGATTGAGCAAGGTCAGGCTGTTACTCACGCGATGCTCTTGACCTAAGCGACCACTCCGCCAGGCATGCATTTGCAGCCGAGCGCACCAGGCGGTATTTTACGCACATGAAATCAATCGCGACCGCTAAATTCTGCTGTTCGGTGCCCAGGGACGACGGCAAGCGCGGACAGCTTCCGTGCTGCTGTCCTGCAGCGGCAAATGTGCTGCATGCCTCCATCCAAGGCGAGCTCGACGTTTGTTTCTTACGTGACCAAGGTCCCGCGAAAACACTCCCCTTCCCGCAGCAACTCATCACGTTCAACGGCCTCGCGGCAGGCCATCACGCCAGAAGAGAGCAACGGCATCGTTTTTCCCGCCCAGTCCTACGACCTCGTTTTCCAGCGCCTCGCGAATGTCGCCACCCGCCGTTTTTTTTCAGGTCCGTCTTCGCGCGCGAGCTGGCTCCGCGCCCACTTAGCTACGCTGCTCACGTCTCTACCCCTCAGCACCGCTCGGTCTGACTGTCGAGACATCGGTCCGCTGGAGCGACAACATTTCAATTCTGACCGTCGGTGCAGCGGCCTTCGAAGCGCGTCCAGTACCCCTCCCCGGCAGCGCGCCTAATCGTCTTCCGAAGGAAGAAGATATTCTCAGTCGTGCTCGCGTCGCCTTCAGCCCTGTTCAATCGCCCACAATGTCGGATGCGCAACATGGCAGAGCCCGATTTGTGGTTGTGTGCGTCAAGTTCTGCAAAATGGGCGATCATGAAGCTGGTCATGCGGCTTGGCGTAGAGCGAGCTTCTTGTGCTCGCG
>NZ_JAMYMR010000037.1:0-55017 GCF_040318635.1 Mesorhizobium sp. M1066 | reverse complement strand
CCTACTCGCCGAGTAAAAGCTGCCCTGCCCGTCTCCAAAGCCGTCTAACACTACTGTTTCCCACACCCGCCCCCCGCTCGGGCCGCTCCGCGGCCACCTCTCCCCCAATGAAGGATTGGGGGAGAGGAACCGCCAATCGCGAAGGCGTATCAGGCCGCCTCGATGAAGCGGATGACGGTTTCGCCATAGTTGCGCTCGTCCAGCACGGAAAAGCCGGGGCCCGGCTCGAACGGCGCCACTGCCGCCTCCTCGACCACGCACAGCGCGCCAGGGCGAAGCCAGCCGCCGGCTTTCGCCGACTGCAAGGCGCGCTCGCCAAGGCCCTTGCCATAGGGCGGGTCGGCAAAGACGAGGCCGAACGGCGCCAGCGTGCCCGCTTCGCCGAGGCCGGTGGCATCGCGGCGGAAGATCTTGGTGCGGCCGGTCAGGCCGAAGGCCTCGACATTGTCGCGGATCAGGCCACGGCCTTCGGCCGATTCCTCGATGAAGACGCCATAGGAAGCACCGCGCGACAGCGCCTCAAGCCCCAGCGCACCGGTGCCGGCGAACAGGTCGAGCACGCGCGCACCGTCCAACTGCGCGGCAAAGCGATGCGCCAGCACGTTGAAGACCGCCTCGCGGGTGCGATCGGTCGTCGGACGGATGGCGCTCGAACGGGGCGTCGCCAGCGGACGCCCGCGAAACTCACCACCGACGATTCTCATCTCGCTTTGGGGCCTCGGGGACCATTGCGCGGACGCTCACCGCCGCCGGCCCCGCCCGGACGTTCGCCTCTCGGCTTGCCGAACGGCTTGGCACCGGCCGGTTTGCCATAGGTCGGCTTGAACGATGCCTTGCGCGCCTTTGCTTCAGCGGCCTTGGCTGCGTCTGCGTCGGCCCTGCCCTTGCCGATCGGCCGCGCGCCCGGTGCCATCCAGACATTGGCCTTGCGCTGGCCGGGCGGCTCGATCGGCCGCTGCTCGCGCTCGGACTTTTTGCCACCACCCCGAGGCTTGTCGCCGAAACCGCCGCGTGGCTTGTCACCGAAGCCACCGCGCGGTTTGTCGCCAAAATTGCCGCGCGGCTTGTCGCCGAAGCTGCGTTCGGGACGCGGGCCGCGTTCGCCAAAACTCTTCTCCGCGCTTCTGTCGGGACTTGTCGACAGTTTGCCCAGAGCCTCGTCGCGGCTGCCTTCGCGGCGTTTGCGGTTCTTGATCAGACCGCCCTCCCCGATCGGGCGGCGCTCACCGTCGCGGGTGAACTTCGGCCGCTCCGGCTCCGGCTCGCGAACTTCGGTGCGCCGCACCGGCTTGTTGGAAAACGGCTTGGTGACATCGGCGTCGAAATTGGCGCCGGATTCCTCGACCAGGCGCTCGCCGAGTTGGTCACGCAGCACGCGCCCCTTGATCTCCAGCACATGGCCCTCGGCGAGGTCATCGAGCTGGAACGGCCCGTAGGAGATGCGTATCAGCCGCGTCACGTCGAGGCCGAGCGAGCCGAGAATGTTCCTGACTTCGCGGTTCTTGCCCTCGCGCAGGCCGATCGTCAGCCAGGCATTGGTGCCTTGCTCGCGGTCGAGTGTCGCTTCGATGGCGCCGTAAAAGACGCCGTCGACGGCAATGCCTTCACGCAGGCCGGCAAGCGCGCTTTCCTCGACCTTGCCGTGGACGCGCACGCGGTAGCGACGCAGCCAGCCGGTGGCCGGCAGTTCGAGCACGCGCGAGAGGCCGCCATCATTGGTGAGCAGCAGCAGGCCTTCGGTGTTGATGTCGAGCCGGCCGATGGTCATCAGCCGCGGCAATTCAGCCGGCAGCACGTCGAAGACTGTCTTGCGGCCCTCGGGATCGCGGTTGGTGGTGACGACGCCGGCCGGCTTGTGGAACAGGAACAGCCGGGTGCGCTCGATCGGCGGGATTTCCATGCCGTCGAGATGGATGATGTCATCGGGCATGACGTTGAAGGCCGGTGAAGTCAGGGCGCGGCCATTGACCTTGACGCGGCCGGCGGCGATCAGCTCCTCGGCATCGCGGCGCGAGGCCAGGCCGGCGCGGGCCAACCGCTTGGCGATGCGCTCGCCTGCCTCTTCCGCGCCCTCGGCGGGACGCGGGCGTGGCTTGAAGCTGCCGCCTGCCGCGCCTTGCGGCCGATCGTTGAAATCCCGCTTGGGGCGGTCGGCGAAGTCACGCTTCGGTCGATCGCCGGCGTCGCGCGGCGCGCGGTCACTGAAATCACGCTTGGGACGGTCGAAACGCTTTTCGCCGCCCGCTGCCGCCGCAGCCGGGCGATCGCCGCGCGGTGCGTAGGGCTTGCGCGGCCCCTCGCGCTTCTCATATGGTTTGCGCTCACCCTCGGCGGCCACCGGGCGGTCGCCGCGCGGTGCGTAGGGCTTGCGTGGTCCTTCGCGCTTCTCATACGGTTTGCGCTCACCCTCGGCGGCCATCGGGCGGTCGCCGCGCGGTGCGTAGGGCTTGCGCGGCCCCTCGCGCTTCTCAAAAGGCTTCCCTTCGGGTCGCGGGCCTTTGCTGAAAGGCTTGTCGCCGCCCTTGAAATCGCGCTTCGGCCGATCGCCATCGGCGGCCATCGGCCGATCGCCACGCGGTGCGTAAGGCTTCTTGGCGCCAAAGGACGGCTTGCCGCCCTTGCCGGCGGCGCCATCACGGCTGCGCGGTCCCGCGGCTTTCGGCCCACTCTTGGCCGGACCCTTCCTGGGTCGGAATCTCTTGTCGTTGTCGTCCATGTGGCCTTTATCCGTTTGCGCTGCTACAGCGTGGCGCATCCTTTCGGGCGCGCAACGAACGCTGTAGCACTTTTGATGTGGCGCATGATCATTTTCGAAAACCGAGTCCCGATTTTCGAGGTCCTGCGCTCAATAACAGGATCACCGTCAGGTGGCGAGGAGATAATCGGAGTGGAAATCGCGTGAAGCGGCCCGATTTCATGGCGCTGGCGCTGAAGGAGGCCGAGGCTGCCGCCTTGCGAGGCGAAGTGCCGGTCGGCGCCGTCATCGCCAATGGCGCTGGTGTTGTCGCCAGCGCCGGCAACCGCACACGCGAACTTGCCGACCCGACCGCGCATGCCGAGATGCTGGTCATCCGCGAAGCTTGCCGCAAACTGTCGGCCGAGCGGCTGACCGGCCACGATCTCTATGTGACGCTGGAACCTTGCGCCATGTGCGCCGGCGCCATTTCCTTCGCCCGGCTGCGCCGGCTCTATTTCGGCGCCGCCGACGACAAGGGTGGTGCGGTGGTCAATGGCGTGCGCTTCTTCGCATCGCCAACCTGCCACCACACGCCCGACATCTATCCAGGCATGGGCGAGACCGAGGCGGCCCTGTTGCTCAAAGGATTTTTCCTGGAACGGCGCGGTTGAACCGGGCGCCCTTCGGCAAGAAACAACAAAGAGGCGGTTTTTACAGGGACGGCATCCAGTCGAACCAGCCGCTGCCCTTCTTGCCTTCCGCCTCTTTCTTGAGGCGGCGTTCCTTCTTGTATTCGTCCTCGCCAAGCTCATTCTGCGGCGCGGTGCCGGCCGCGACACGATACTGCACTGGAGGCTCGCTCAGATATTTGCGGGTGTTCGGATCGCCCTGCTTGCTGTCGGCAAGGCGGCGCTGGATCTCGGCGGCACGGCCCTTGTCGGAATCGGCCGGTGTCCATGCCGGCGGGTGGCTCGACCCTGACTCCGCCATCGCCCTCTTCACCGAGGCCGGGTCCGTCTGCACGTCGTCGACGATCTCAGACTGATAGGCCGGGTCGTTCTGATGGGCGGTGGCGTCGGCGCGCAAGCGGGCGCGGCGCTGCTCGGGCGATTCGGGCCATTCGGCGCTCGCCGTCTCGATGCTGTCCTGCGGGGCCGGCAGCGCTTCCTTCTGGCCTGGCGCCGGCTTCACGAGCGTCGGACGCGGCTTGTAGTCGATCTGTTCCTTGCGCTTCGGCGCGAATGAAAAGGCACCTGAAATATCGCCGGCCAGCTGTTCGCCGGCGGTCTTGTCGGTGCCGTAGGTCGGAGAGCCCATGCAGCCGGACAAAGCGAGGCCCGACGCGACAAGCGGCGCCAGCAGCGCCAAGCGCGCATTATATCTCTCGGTCATGCCAAAAAGTCCCACTCTAGACAGCCTCTCGATTGCCGCCGGCCTTGTGGCCGGTCCCCATCGTCCAAGCACTTGCGACGGAAATCCGGCGACAATTTGTCTTCCGGAGTTTCGCGTGTTTACCTCAACCACTCGTTAAGGGCAACGCGCGGGCGGTTTTCGCCCGCCCGGCGTGGCATTTGTGCACCGATCCAGCCGTCAAAGCCGGCCAAGCGCCTTCAATTCATGCAGCACCGCCGCATCCCTGGCCGAAACATCCGGGAATTCCGGATCCTGGCCGACATCGGCGGTGTAGCGCCAGGAGCGTGCACATTTTAACAGGCCACGATCCTCGGCCTTCTCGACCACCACGGCGACACCCTTGACGTCGTCGATCGCGAAGGCACCAGCCGGTGCCTCGCCATGAGCGATGACCAGATCGCTGGTGATCGCCATCTCGGCCATGTCGACATCTGAAATCGCCGCTTCGAGCGCTGCGTCGTTGATTGTGACGACCGGCACCGCTTCCAGCGACGATCCGATCACCTTCTGGGCGCGCGCGATCTCCAGCGCGCCGGTGACGACGCGCCGCACTTGCCGCACCTGGCGCCACTTTTCAGCCAGCGCCTCGTTCTTCCAGTCCGTCGGGATTTGCGGGAACTGGTCGAGATGCACCGAGACGGCGTCGGGATGACGGTCAAGCCAGGCTTCCTCCATGGTGAAAGGCAGCATCGGCGCCAGCCATTTCACCAGGCAATCGAAGAGATGGCGCACCACCTGCACCGAAGCCTTGCGCTTCAGGCTCGTCGGCGCGTCGCAGTAGAGCGCGTCCTTGCGGATGTCGAAATAGAACGCCGACAGCTCGACCACCATGAAATCGAGCAGCATGCGGGTGATGCGCTTGAATTCAAAGGCGTCGTAGCCCGAACGCACGATCTCATCGAGCTCGGCCAGCCGGTGCAGCATCAGCCGCTCCAGCTCCGGCATTTTCTCCATCGGCACCTCTTCGCCATCGTCATGGGCAAGCGTACCCAGCATCCAGCGGATGGTGTTGCGCAGTTTGCGGTAGGCGTCGATGTTGGTCTGCAGCACGTTCTTGCCGAGCCGCTGGTCCTCCCAGTAGTCGGTCGTCACCACCCACAGACGCAGGATATCGGCGCCCGACTGCTTGATGACGTCCTGCGGCACCACGGTGTTGCCCAGCGACTTTGACATCTTGCGGCCATCCTCGTCCATGGTGAAACCATGGGTGACGACGGTGTCGTAAGGCGCCCTGCCCCTGGTGCCGCAGCTCTCCAGCAGCGACGAATGGAACCAGCCGCGATGCTGGTCGGAGCCTTCGAGATAGACGTCGGCCGGCCATTTCAGGTCAGGACGATCCTCCAGCGTGAAGGCGTGCGTCGAGCCCGAATCGAACCAGACGTCGAGGATGTCCATCACCTGCTTCCACTTCGAGGCATCGTGATTGCCGAGGAAACGTTCCTTGGCGCCAGCCGCGAACCAGGCGTCGGCGCCTTCCTGCTCGAAGGCGTCCATGATGCGCTGGTTGACCGCTTCGTCCTTCAGCACATTGCCGTCGGCATCGGCGAAGACGGCGATCGGCACGCCCCAGGCGCGCTGGCGTGACAGCACCCAGTCCGGGCGCTCCTCGATCATGGCGCGGATGCGGTTCTGGCCGGCGGCGGGCACGAAGCGGGTGTCGTCGATGGCCTTCAGCGCCCGGCTGCGCAGTGTCGAGCCATCGCCGAGGTCCTTGTCCATGTAGACGAACCATTGCGGCGTGTTGCGGAAGATGATCGGTTTCTTGGACCGCCAGGAGTGAGGGTAGCTGTGCTTCAGCCGGCCCCGCGCGAACAGCGCGTTGCGCTTGATCAGCTCGTCGATGACGGCCTGGTTGGCGTTGCCCTTCTTGCCATTGTCATCGATGACGCGTGCCGGTCCACCCTCGCGGTCGGGGCCGAACCCCGGCGCGTCCTTGGTGAAGAAGCCGCCATCGTCGACGGTGAACGGGATGGCGGGATCGATGCCGCGTGCGCGCAGATCCACCGCCGCGTCCATCCAGGCGTCAAAGTCCTCGCGGCCGTGACCGGGCGCGGTGTGGACGAAGCCGGTGCCGGCATCGTCGGTGACGTGGTCGCCGGCGAGCATCGGAACGGCAAAGTCGTAGCCGCCGCAAAAACTCTTGAGCGGATGCGAAAGCGTAAGACTTCCAAGCTCTTGCGCCGAAACGCTGCGGAGACGATTCAAGGTGACCTTGGCCTTGGCCGAGGAGTCTTCGGCCAGCGCGTCGGCAAAGATCAGTTTTTCACCCGGCTGCGGGCCGAATGCGTTCTCGGCTGCCGTGACCTCATAGAGGCCATAGTTGATGCGCGGCGAATAGTTGACGGCACGGTTGCCGGGGATCGTCCACGGCGTCGTCGTCCAGATGACGACATGAGCCTGCAGCAGATCGAGCGCGCCCTCGGTCAGCTTGGTCTCGCCATCGATGGGGCGAACCAGGCTGGCGACCGGAAACTTCACCCAGATCGTGTCGCTCTCATAGTCGTGGTACTCGATTTCGGCCTCGGCCAGCGCCGTGCGCTCGACCACGCTCCACATCACCGGCTTGGAGCCGCGATAGAGCTGGCCCGACATGGCGAATTTCAAAAGCTCGCCGGCGATCCGCGACTCGGCATGGAAAGCCATCGTCGTATAGGGGTTCTTGAAGTCGCCGATGACGCCGAGGCGCTGGAACTCGGCCCCCTGCACAGTGATCCAACCCGCGGCGAACTCACGGCATTCCTTGCGGAATTCGTTGACCGGCACCTCGTCCTTGTTCTTGCCCTTGGCGCGGTACTGCTCCTCGATCTTCCACTCGATCGGCAGGCCGTGGCAGTCCCAGCCGGGCACATAGTTCGAGTCGTAGCCGCGCATCTGGAACGAGCGGGTGATGACGTCCTTGAGGATCTTGTTCAGCGCGTGGCCGATATGGATGTTGCCGTTGGCGTAGGGCGGCCCGTCATGCAGCACGTATTTCGTGCGGCCGGCAGCGCTCTCGCGCAGCTTGCGGTAGAGATCCATGTCCTGCCAGCGCTTGACCAGCAGCGGCTCCTTCTCCGGCAAACCGGCGCGCATCGGGAAGTCCGTCTGCGGCAAATAAAGCGTCTTGGAATAGTCGATCGTTTCAGTCGTATCGGTCATTGGTCTGCCATGTGCATTGCCCGGCGGCAAAGGAGCTCGGGCGTTGAACTATACTTTTGCGCATGTCGTTTTCCCAAAACCGGGGCCACTTTTGGGCGACATGCCTGATGATCTGGAAAAAGCGCGAGAGGCCGCGCGCAGAATTCCCGGCGGTTCCGGCGACCCTCAGGCCGCCCGGAACACCGGGCCGGTAATTCGTATCGTCAGCACGCGAAGGCGCGAAAAGCTCGTCATTGGTGGGCTTTTAGCGGAGATAGACGCAGGAATAAAGCGTCTCTCCTTCGATTCACCTACATCGTGAAATCGAAGCGGTAGGTGGTCGACACACCAATCATGAACTGGTTGCGGTCGCCGCGCTCCTTGACCAGGCTGGAATCGGCCGCCGGCCCCATCAGGCGGGAATACTCGCCAAACAGGCTGGCGGTCATCGGCTCGGTCACCTTCCAGGTGATGGCGCCGCCGAGGCCGGTCGATTTCAGCCCGCCACCGGGATGGTATTCGCTCAAGCCCGAGGCCATCGCTTCCTGCGCGTTGACGCCATAATAGGCGTCGAAATAGTTGCCTGAGGCGAAGGAAACACGCGGTCCTCCCGAAATCCTGACGGTTGGCGTCACGTCGTAAAAGGCGTCGGCGGCGATGTCGGCGACAAAGCCGTTGTGAGCGCGAATGCCGTGGCGCAGCTCGGCGCGGGCGCGCAGCCAGTCCGTCGGATAGAATTCGAAGAAGCCGCCGACTTCGCCGCCCCAGCGCACCGGATCGAGGCCCTTCAGCTCATCGGCGTTGTCATCGTCGCGGGAAAACAGGAACTTGCCGGTCAGGCCGGCGCGGACACCGCCATCATCGACCAGCGCCAGCGAGATGTTGTCGTTGCGCGAGACAAAGCGGGCGGCAGGTCCGGCCTTGCCCAGCGAAATGATCGGCGAGGCGCTGAGCAGGTACTTTTTGCCGCCCTCGAAATTCGGCGCCACCATGCCGGTGGCGCCTACGGTCAGATACCAGTCGCCGGACAGCCAGCTGCCCTCGCCCGCATTGGCAGCGCCCGTCCCACCCAGCACCGCAGCGGCCAACACAAGAGAGATTCTTCCGACCGAACTCATGGCCACTCCACTAACACAACGCATATGATTGCCGATGACAGCTTTGACGGCCGTTTGGTAAAATTTGATTTAAACCCGAGACATATGCTCGCGCTTTGCCGCGATCCCGTTGCCGGTCATCGACTGGACGTTGGCCGGCGCCCGGATTACCTTCCATCCGCAGTATTCCGCAGCCCTCGATGGAGATCGCGACAATGACCCTGCATGGCGACGCCTTGAAAATCGCGATCGAACAGACACGGACAAAATGGGGATGGTTTGTCGCGCTCGGTGTGCTGCTGCTCATCTTCGGCGGCATTGCCTTCGCCAATCTGTTCGTCGCCACGGTGGCTTCCGTCTACGTCGTGGGATGGCTGATGCTGATGGCGGGCATCATCGAGATCGTGCATGCGTTCGGCGTCAAGAGCTGGAGTCGCTTCTTCTACTGGCTGCTCAGCGGACTGCTGTACGCCGTTGCCGGCTTCTTCGCTTTCGGCAATCCGTTGCTTGCCTCGGCGGTGCTGACGTTCCTGCTGGCGATCGCGCTGGTCGCGTCAGGGGTGCTCAGGGCCTGGGTCGGCTACAGCCATCGGCCGGAACGCGGCTGGGGCTGGATCGTCGCCGCCGGTGTCATCAGCGCCCTTGCGGGTCTGATCATCGCGATGGGCTGGCCGGTCAACAGCCTGTGGGTGCTCGGACTGTTCCTGGCGATCGATCTGATCTTCCAGGGCTGGACCTTCGTCGCTGTCGGCCTGGCACTGAAGAAGTAGCCGGGATCACGCCTGGCTCAAAAAGCCATGGCCGCGTCGAGGTCGGAGAGCGGCTTGACGCCGGCAAGCAGCGCGCGTGCCTCGGCTTCATCGCGCTTCATCTGCGCGACCAGCGCGTCGAGCCCATCGAACTTCACCTCCGGGCGCAGGAAACCGAAGAAGGAAACCTGGCAAACCTCGCCGTAGAGGTCGCCGGAGAAGTCGAAAACAAAGGTTTCCAGCAGCGGCGCGCCATTGTCGTCGACGGTCGGGCGACGGCCGAAGCTGGCGACGCCGTCGTGAAGCGTGCCGTCGGCGCGGCGGAAGCGGACGGCATAGATGCCCTCCTTGAGTGCGGCTTCAGCCGACAGCCTCATATTCGCGGTTGGAAAGCCAAGGGTGCGGCCAAGCTGCTGTCCACCGACCACCTCGCTTTCGACGGTGAAGCGGTAGCCGAGCAGACCGGCGGCTTCAGCCACCTCGCCCCCGCCCAGCAATCCGCGGATGCGGCTGGACGACACCACCTCGGCGCCCTCGTCCCGGAAGGCGTCGACGAGCGTGACGCCGAAGCCGTGACGCTGGCCCGCCGCCATCAGGTAGGCCGGACCGCCTTGACGATCCTTGCCGAAGTGGAAATCGAACCCGGTCACGGCGTGGGTAATGCCAAGGTTCGTTTCCAGCACATCGGTCACGAATGCTTCTGCCGACAGCGAGGCGAAGTCGCGCGTGAACGGCTGTTCGACCAGCGCGGCAAAGCCCAGCAGCGACAGGAGCCGCGCCTTCATCGGCGGCGGCGTCAGCACGAACAACGGGATATCAGGCCTGAAGATCTTGCGCGGATGCGGTTCGAATGTCAGCACCAGGGCCGGCACTCCACGCCGTCCGGCCTCGGCAGAGGCCCGCTCGAGCACCGCCTGATGGCCGCGATGGACGCCATCGAAATTGCCGATCGCCACCACGCCGCCGCATAGGTCGGCGGGAAGCGGCGCGGTTGCCAGGATGCGTTGGAAGGCTGCCATCGTCACCTACCGAAGTCTGGGAATGACGGCCACCGGACCATAGCCATGCTTTTCCAGGAACGCCGCCAATCTTGCCGGGTCCGGGTACAGGGCATCGCCATAGTCGCGGGCATGGATGCCGCCGGAGACATAAAGAACATCGAAGCCATTGTCGGCGGCGCCCTTCACATCGGTCATCATGCCGTCGCCGATGGCCAGCACCTGGCCGCGCTCGACCGGCTGGCCAAGAATCTCGGCGACCTCCTTCATCGCGAGATTGTAGATCGGCGCGTAAGGTTTTCCAGCGATCAATGTGCGGCCGCCGAGCTGGGCGTAGTCACGCGCCAGCGCGCCGGCACACCATATGATGCGTTCGCCACGCTCGACCACGATGTCGGGATTTGCGCAGATGAAAGGCAGGTTCCGGGCGCGCAGCCGCCGCAGGAGCTCGGTGTAATCCTCGGGCTTCTCGACCTCGTCGTCGAACAGGCCGGTGCAGACGACGCCGGACGCCTCGAACTCCTCGACAAGCTCAACGTCGAGACCTTCATAGAGGGTGAAGTCGCGGTCCGCGCCGATAT
This sequence comes from Mesorhizobium sp. M1066, assembly GCF_040318635.1. Classification (NCBI taxonomy): domain Bacteria; kingdom Pseudomonadati; phylum Pseudomonadota; class Alphaproteobacteria; order Hyphomicrobiales; family Phyllobacteriaceae; genus Mesorhizobium; species Mesorhizobium sp. M1066. The sequence goes on along the minus strand of NZ_JAMYMR010000037.1, from coordinate 44,385 downwards.
GGAAAATCTTGCGCGGCCCTTCGGCGATCAGATCCCGCGTCACGTCGCCTGAGGTAACCACCCGGTCGTAGGCTGACGGTGGAACACCGATCGCGTTCATCTGCGCCACGACATCGGCACTTCTGCGCGGCGAATTGGTGATCAGGACGACGGGGATTTTCGCCTCTCGAGCCCTCGCAAGCGCCGAGGCCGCCACGGGGAAATGCGTTTCACCATTGTGCACCACGCCCCAGACGTCGCACAGGATTGCCGAATAGGCCTTCGACACGTCTTCGAGCGAGCTGATGATTTCAGGCGAATCCGCCATGCCGTTTCCTTCAGTCATGATCGTTGCGATCGCCGCGACCGACGGTTCGCGCAGCCGGTTCGGATTAGCCGAACCGCCCCGGCCTGTCATCAGCTTTCGCCAGGCACGATTGGTTAGCGGTTGGTGAAGCGCTGCCCCGGCAATCGAGCGATTTCCCAAACACGGCCTTCAGCGTTTTGTGGAAAGCTGGCATCGATCGAGAATCCGCCGGCGGGGGCCGCTGCAAGACATGCATGGACTTTGGCGTCAGTTCTGCCGCGACCAACGCGGCAACTATGCTCTTATGACCGTCGTCGCGATGGTTCCGCTCATGGGCGCCCTGGCGATAGCCGTCGACTTCACCGAGATGAGCCGCGAAAAACAGGCGGTTTCGAATGCGCTCGATGCCGCAAACTTCGCCACGGCGCGCCGGCTGACGGAAGGTGCTACCGACGACCAGTTGAGAGCCTATGCGCTCGATTTCTTCAATGCCAACCTCAACAAGATCAACCCCGCCAACACGACGCTCAGCGTCACCTTGCCAAGCAACACCGCCGGCGGGGGCTTGCTCAAGATGAGCGCGCGGCTAGACTACAAGCCCTATTTCTATCCGGTCTTCGGCCAGCTCGTCGGCAAATCCGAAACCGACGCCTACCAGAGGATCAGCTTCAACGTCACCTCGGAAGTGCGGCTGAAGAACACTCTTGAAGTCGCCCTGGTGCTCGACAATTCCGGGTCGATGACCAAGACCGGAACGGGCTCGGGGCAAACGCGGATCGACCTTCTCAAGACCGCGGCCAAACAGCTGGTCGATACGCTGGCCCAGCAGGCGGCGATGATCAAGCAGGTCGACAGGCCGGTGCAGTTCGGCCTCGTGCCGTTTGCCGCCTCGGTCAATGTCGGACCCGGCAACGGTAACGCGTCCTGGATGGACACCGAAGGACTGTCGCCGGTATCGAACGAGAGTTTCGACTGGTCGACGCTGAACGCGGTCGACAAATACGCCCAGCAGACCAACGGTATCTGGTACAAGCGCGGCACCGGATGGGGTACCGACGAAGGCCAGATGCTGACCCGGTTTTCGCTCTACCGAGACATGAAGGTCGTCACCAACCATGAGCGTGTCACCAACAGCAAGCGCGTGGTTTGCGACGAATACAACTCGAACAACACCTGCAAACGCGACCACGACGAATACGACTACATCGATTCCTATGGCCCGTTCGCCAGTTGGCAGGGCTGCGTCGAGGCCAGACCCTATCCCTACAATGTCAACGACGCGGCGCCTTCCGGCGGCTCTGCGAACACCGGCATAGGGATTGGCGATCCGGCGACGATGTTCGTGCCGATGTTCGCCCCTGACGAACCCGGCAACCATTGGAAGATCACTCAGGATCCGGATGAGGCCGCGCCGACGACCTACGGCGCCGTGAACAGCTGGTGGAATGACGACGCGACAAGCAGCACCGGCCAATCCCGGTTGCGCAACATGGCCAAATATTTCCAGCCGCGGCCGATCAATGCGCCGGCGCTGGCCGCCGGCAACGGGCCGAACTACAGCTGCTCCACCAACCCGATCACGCCGCTGACCGATGTCAGCGTTGCCACTGGGCTCACGGCGATCAAGGCCGCGATCGACCTGATGAAGCCCGATGGCGGCACCAATGTTCCCGAAGGCATGGCCTGGGGATGGCGCGTGGTTTCGAGCGGCGAGCCCTTCACGCAAGGACGCCCGGAAACCGAGAGGGGCAACGACAAGGTCGTGATCGTGCTGACCGACGGCGCCAACACCTACTACACGCCTTCCTCGCTCGGCTATTCCGACCCCGCCGATTCGAAGTCGACCTACGCGTCCTTCGGCTATCTCAAACCCGGCTACAACGGCACGTCGGTGGGCCGCCTGTTCATGGGCACATCGAGCACCATTGGCCAATTCGATTATTCGAACGGCAATTACACCAACGCGCTCAACGAGCAGATGGCGACGCTTTGCAACAACGCCAAGGCGGCCAACATCATGGTGATGACGGTAGCGCTCGATCTGTCGACGACTAAAATCGCCGACCAGCAGGCGATCGAGGCGCTGAAATCCTGCTCGTCGAACTCGCGCTTCCGCAAGGATCCGACGGACGCGAGCAAGCCGGCAAAACTGTTCTGGAACGCCACCGGCGCCAGCTTGTCGAACGATTTCAAGGAAATCGGCAACGAACTGTCGAACCTGCGCATCGTCGGCTGATCCGTAGGCACCGGCGGCTAGCTGGAACAACGGCTGGCGCCGCCATGCACTTGCGCGCGCCTGCCGGGACAGGCACATCTTGGCCGCCTGCCGGATCGCGCGTCCATTCGCGGCGCGCTGGGGAAGAACAGATGCCCGAAACAGCCAATCATCTCGCCTTCGCGCTGGTCTGCCTCGGCATGGTGCTGACGCCTGGCCCTAACATGATCTATCTGATCTCGCGTTCCCTGTCGCAGGGGCCGAAGGCGGGGCTCATCTCGCTTGGCGGCGTGGCACTCGGCTTTGTCTTCTATGTGCTGGCGGCGGCATTCGGCATCACCGCGCTGCTGCTCGCCGTGCCCTACGCCTATGACGCGCTGCGCTTTGCCGGCGTGCTCTATCTCCTGTGGCTGGCCTGGCAGGCGGTGAAGCCGGGCGGACGCTCGCCGTTCGAAGTGCGGGAATTGCCGATGGACAGGCCGCGCAAGCTTTTCGCCATGGGCCTGATGACCAATCTGCTCAATCCGAAGGTGGCCGTGCTCTATCTGTCGCTGTTGCCGCAGTTCATCAGCCCCGGCAAAGGCCACGTCCTGTCGCAGCTTCTGGTGCTCGGCGCGACGCAGATCTCGATCAGTCTCAGCGTCAATGCCGTCATCGCGGTGACGGCCGGCTCGATCGCCACCTTTCTCGCCGGACGGCCTTTGTGGCTGGTCATCCAGCGCTGGATGATGGGCACCGTGCTGGCGGCACTTGCGCTGAAGATGGCGACAGAGGCGCAGCGCTGAATTCGCCTTGGACGATGATCGCGAGCTGAGCTAGAAACGTCAGGGCGCCAGCAGCTGCACGAATTTCTCCGCGGCTGGCGAACGATTGGCCCTTGCAAGACTGACAACGAGCAGCCGCCTCTGAACACAAGGAACAATGGGAATTCGACACACGCGAGCGTCTCCTTCCGGAGTGGAAAGCTCAGGCATCAGTGTCACACCGATCCCCTGCGACACCATTTCCACCAGGGCAGCCGTATCGCGAACCGTAAGGACAACCTTAGGCGACATGTTCACGGATGCGAAGAGCTGACGGATGACCGGCTCGCAACCAGAGCCCGACATGATGAAATTCTCGTCGGCCAGGTCGCACAATTTGACGCGCGCCGTCGCTGCTAGCGGGTGGTCGCAAGCAGCAAGAAAGACAAAATCATCCTCCAGGACCACATCCCCGACAGTTTCGGCTGATTGTTCGGAGGTCAGGCCGACGTCAACGACTGCTGTTTCAACCCATTCCAGAACCTCATGATCGGTTCCTTCCAGCAAAACCAGTTCGACGCCGGGGAAAAGCCGCTGGAAGCGGGCAAGTATTTGCGGCAGCAAACGCTCTACCGCGCTTGCCACGCTTCCAATGCGCAACCGCCCGGTCTGAGCGCCTGAAGCTGCGGCGCTCCTTTGCTGGATTCGCTCGATGGCCAGAACGGCCTCTCGCGCATCCTGAAGCACTGCTTGTCCTATTTCCGTCGGAAACACCCCGTTCTTGCCGCGAACCAGAAGCTTCACTCCAAGAACGCCTTCAAGGCTTCTCATCGCCTGGCTTGCGCCCGACTGCGTCATGCCGATCCGCGTAGCGGCCGTCGAAAAGCTCGCGTCTTCGACAATCATGGTCAGGACCCGCAGCTGAGCGAGAGTGATATTAGTGATAGTCATGATAAACATCATCCGAATGCATTTTACTTATGGATCTCCGATAACGCATCTGGAAGCTCACTTCAATTCATAGGAGCTCTCATGACACAACGACTCGCATTGGCGCTGATCGGTGAATACACGCCATCTTTCGAACCACACGCCAAGATGGACGAAGCGCTGGATCATGCCGGGTCCACGCTCGGTATCCAGTACGAACACCAGTGGATTTCGACCGAAGAACTGATCACCGGGGTCAGCGACAAGCTGGCACCTTTTGATGCGATCTGGATCGCTCCAGGCAGCCCGTACAGGAGCATGAATGGCGCTCTGAATGCCATCCGGCATGCCAGGGAAAACGAAATTCCTGCTTTGGGAACCTGCGGCGGTTGCCAGCATATGGTCGTCGAATATGCCCGCAACGTGCTGGGTTTCCAGGACGCCGAGCATGCGGAATACGATCCCTATGCTTCCACCCTGTTCGTCACACAGCTGACCTGTTCACTCGTTGGGCAAACCATGGACGTATTTCTGACGCGAGGGAGCCGGGCAGCGCGGATTTATGGACAAACGAACACGAAAGAGCGCTACTATTGCAACTTCGGCATCAATCCAGCCTACCAGAAAGAACTGGACGCCGGCGGCTTTCACATTGTCGGCAGGGATTCGAATGGCGAGGCTCGCGTCCTCCTGCTGCCATCCCACCCATTCTACCTTGCCACGCTCTTCGTGCCGCAGCTGACGTCGACAAAGCAGCACCCGCATCCAATCATTGTCGCCTTCCTGGAAAGCGCCCGGTCAAGACCGCGCGCCGCGTTTTGGGGCGGTGATGTTTCCCAGCTCAATCGCTGAACGGCCTATCGTCGTTGAGTGATTGCAAGAAGTCAGCGACAGCGCACCCTACATCGGCCGCCTTGTCTGCTGTGCCCGCTCGGGCTCGACCACCTTGCGGTAGAGATGCCAGGTGGCATGGCCGAGCACCGGCATGACGACGGCGAGCCCGGCAAACAGCGGGATCGAACCAATCACCAGAAGCACGGCGACCAGCAAGCCCCACAGCGCCATCTGCAGCGGGTTGGCCATTACCGCCCGGGCCGAGGTCTCGATCGCCGAAACGGCGCCGACGTCACGGTCGAGCAGCAGCGGGAAGGCAACCACGGTGGTGGCCAGCACGATTACGGCAAAGGCAAAGCCCGCGGCATTGCCGGCAAGGATCAGCGTCCAGCCCTTGCTGGTGGTCAGCACGTCGCGGATGAAGCCACCGATCGAGGCCGGCGGCTGGTCGCCGAACAGGCCAGTGTAGATCGATTGCGCGGTGTAGAGCCACAACAGGAACAGCGCCACCAGCATGATGCCGATGACGGCGATCGACGGAACTGCGGACGAGCGCCGCACATCAAACGCGTGCCGCCAGGAGGTGTTCATGCCGAGTTCGCGCCGGCGGCTGATCTCGTAAAGGCCGAGCGCCGCAAAGGGCCCGACCAGCGCGAAACCCGACATCAGGGGATAGATGAGCTGGATGGCATTGGCCCCGGACGTCCACTGCGTCAGGATCAGGCCGACGATGGGATAGATCAAGCACAGGAACACATAGTGCGAAGGTTTTGCCCAGAAATCCTCGACGCCGAGGCGTAGCGCATCCCAAAGGTCCGACGTGGTGATGCGGCGCACCGTTGGCTGCACATGCATTCCACGTGCGTCCGCCATGACATGAAAGCCGGCCATAACCTTCCTCCCGTGTGTCGGGGCGGTCACCGCCAGGATGGCCGCCAGAGCTGCCACTTCAAGAACGAGAGGCACGATAGCAGAGTTGGCGGCGATTGTCGCCGCGTCAATTGCCTGGGGAGCAACTCCTCGTAGTGTTCAACTCTCCGTATTGCCTCTCATATGGCGTACCTTGGCAGTCCTTCGTTTTGACCAATCATTGTGCTGCATTTTAGCATTTACGCATTTTAGCATTTGCTTAAATTGCTCGTAGGGATCTTTGGCGTATCACCTGAGCTTTACGAAGTTCGGCGAGGAACTATGTTCGCATTGAAAGGCTTCTGGTCTTCGGAGCGCGGCAACTTTGCCATAACGACCGCCATCGGGATGCTGCCGATAATGATTGGTTTGGCCGGTGCCGTTGATCTGATCGGCACGAGCCATGACGCCTCGCAACTACAGAACTCGCTGGACGCGGCGGGGCTCGCCATCGGCACGAAGTTCTCTCCCGATATGGCGGCCGGCGATGTCCAGCAGCTTGGGCTGCAATTCTTCGCCGCCAATATGAGCGCGGCCGACCAGCAGGAATATCTGGGCAGCGTCTCCGCTTTCGCGGCAACGGCAAGCGGCAGCCCAAGCGCCTACTTTATCTCGCTGTCGTCCAGCATAAGCCGCCCAAGCTTTATCAGCGCCTCGGCCCCCTGGCAGGCCTACCGCTCGGCCTCGGTCAAGATAAAACCTGGCGCGCAGGCCTGCGTGCTGGCGCTCGATCCGCATGCGTCCGCCGCCGTGAACCTGCAGGGCTCGACCAACGTCTCGATGGACAATTGTGTGATCGCGGCAAACTCGGACGCGTCCGATTCCGTCAACAGGGGCGGCTCCGCCCTGGTTTCAGCCGGCTGTGTCTCAACTGTCGGCGGCACCAGCGGGCTGTTGCCACCCAGCGCCAGTCTCGCCTGCGGAACGCCGCACGAACATAGGTACGCGTCTTTTGATCCGCTGGCCGACGTCGTTCCTCCCCCTTACACATTGTGTTTGCCGGTCCCGAACGGCAAAACCTACACACTGTCGCCCGGCACTTATTGCGATAAGACATTGTCGGGAAACATCACGCTCGATCCGGGCGTCTACATCATGCGCGGCACCACCATAAAGCCAGGGGGAAACGGCAGCCTGACTGGCCAGGGCGTGACCATATTCCTCATGGAAAGCGCTCAGATCTACATAAATGCCAATGAGAAGGTGAACCTTTCCCCGCCCACCAGCGGCCCTTATGCTGGTATCACCATTTTCCAGGATCACGGCAATACGTCTGCTCTGACATTGAATGGCGGCGCAAATTCCGTGATCAGCGGTTTTATCTACGCGCCGGACGCGCCCATTTCCTACGCCGGCAACTCTGATATGAGCGCCCAGGGCAACTGTCTCAGGCTTGTCGGCAATACGATACAGATGACCGGAAACTCGTCCGTCAAGTCGGACTGCGCGGCGGCGCTTGGAAATCGCACAATGTATGCCGATCGGATGATCACTCTGGTGAAATGAGAAACGACAGGCGGCCCAAGCGGTCGCGTTGAGAAAAATGGCGGTCGCGTTTAACAATGCCGGAGTGCAGCGACCGCACTCCGGCAGATCAGTGCCTCTCACAAAGGCACATCCTGGTTGAAAATGGAGTATCGCTACGATTGCGCCGATGCCACGAAGCGATCGATCACCTCAGTCAGCGGGACGTGGCCAAGGCAGGCGCCAGAACCGGCGGGCTGTTCGCCATCCTCGGCAGCCAGGGCATAACGCACGGCCGGATCGGCTTCGATGCGAAGGCGCAATCCGGCCAGCTTGGGATAGGCAGCGCCGTCGATCGCCTGGTGAAATTCCGCCCAGCGTGCCACGCCGATCAGCGTGGTATCGGCCAGAGTCAGCCGGTCGCCGACCAGGAAATCCGTGTCGGCGATCATCGCCTCGAGCCGATCATGACGTTCCGCAACGGCCTTGCGGCCGAACTCCCGCAAGGTCGCCTTCAGCGCCGGTTCATCCGCCGCCATTTCCAATGCCACCCAGAGCGGGCTGAAGGCGGCGGTGAAGCCGGTGTTCACGAAGGCCATCAGCTGGTGCATGCGGTCGGCTTGCGGCGTGCGCGGTTCGAAGCTGATGCGACGCTGTGTGTCGCGGGCTTCGAGCCATGCGGCGATGGCCATTGTCTCGGTGAGCACCCGGCCTTCGTCGGTGATCAGCACCGGCGTTTCCTGACGGTCGTTGATGCTGGCATAGGCATCGTTTTTCATCTCGGTGAGCATGTCGACGCGGCACAGGCGATAGGGTTGCCCGACGCGTTCGAAGGCAGCGACGAGCCCCATCGAGCTTCCCGCCGGGAAGCCATAAAGCAGGATAGGTTCCATTTGTTTTCTTCCGTGATTGAGGAGATCACGCCGCGCAGCGAAACTTGACCCTAAACGCTGGTCGTCCCATGTAAATTACGCACAATTCTGTAACCAGGATCCGCCCATGAAAGACGTCGTCTCACGCTGCCCGATCGAAGAGACCATGCGCGTGCTCAGCGGCCGCTGGCCCACACTGCTGCTCTATTATCTGAAGGACGGGACCAAGCGGTTCAGCGACCTGAGGCGCGACAACCCCACCGTGTCGCACCGCATTCTGGCTCTGGAACTGCGCAAGCTGGAGGAAGCCGGCATCGTGCGGCGAACGGCGCACTCCGGCTATCCGCTGCGGGTCGACTATGACCTCACGGCGCCTGGCCGCAAGCTTGTACCGCTCATCGACGCGCTGGGCTCGTGGTGGGTGCATACGGAAGACGACCGGATGGGCGGTTCCTCGGACGCAGATCTCGATACTGCTGCCTAACATCTTCGATTTTCGCCGCCCTGCCCGGCAAAAGCCATGATCGACGTTATCTCAGGGGCATGACCATAGCGAAAATCGAAACCCACCTGATCCCGAATCTGAACAGGCGGACGGTGCTGACCGGCCTCGCAGCCCTGGCGGGCCTCGCCGCCTGCAGCACTGTTTCACTGCCGACCGGCGAAGGCGCCGGGGTCTCCTCCTCCGCCACCGGCACGCTGGCCAGCATCCGCGCCTCGGCCGGGCTCGCGCCGCTTGTCCCCGACCGGCAGCTCGAACAGGCCGCCTTGCAGCAGGCCGGCTACATGGCGCAGCGCCGCCGCATGAGCCACACCACCGGCTGGGGCAAGGATTTCGCCTCGCGCGTCAAGGACAATAGAATTTCCGGTGCCGCGGCGGAGAACATCGCCGAGGGTCGTTTCGACCTCGAGAAGCTGTTCGACATCTGGGTGCACTCACCAGGCCATCGCCGCAACATGCTCGACCCGCGCTTCACCCGCTTCGGCCTTGCCTATGTGCGCGACGGCGGCGACAGCAAGCTCCGTTACTGGAGCCTGGTGCTCGGGAAATAGGGTGGAAAGCTAGTCCATATGCGCTGCCGGCGCGCCGCCGGCAGGCGCCTGCTTCGGCTTGCGCAGCAGGAAAACAAACGGAATGGCAAGCAGCGTCATCACCATGAGCATTTTGAAGTCATTGACGTAAGAGATCATCATCGCCTGGAGATTGACCATGCGATCGACCTGCGAGAGCGCCATGGGATCGCCGCTCGCGGCGGCTGGAGAGACCGCCCACAGATTCGGATTGAACGGGTTGATGAAGGCCGAAAGCTCGGTGTGGTTGACCTGCGTGTTGCGCACCATCAGAACCGTCACGACCGACACGCCGATGGACGAGCCAAGATTGCGCACCAGGCTGAACAAAGCCGTGGCATCGGTGCGGAAGCGCACGTCAAGCGTGGCGAAGGCGACGGTCGACAGCGGCACGAACACCATTCCCATGCCCAGGCCCTGGATGACGCCGGAGCTGAGGATCAGCCAATTGTCCATCTGTGGCGTGAAGCTGGACATGGTGTAGAGCGACTGCGCGGTCAGCAGAAAGCCGATTACGACAAGGATCCTGGCGTCGATCCTGCTCATGAGCCGCCCCACGACCAGCATCGAAATCATGGTGCCGACACCGCGTGGCCCCAACACGACACCGATGGTGACGGTCGGATAGCCGAAGATGGTCGACAGCATCGGTGGCAGCAGCGACATCGAGGCCAGGATCAGCACGCCCATGACGAAGATGAATGCCAGCCCGGTCACGAAATTGCGGTCGAGGAAGATCTTGGGGTCGATGAAAGGACGTTCCGCCGTCAGCGTGTGGATGATGAACACCCAGAATCCGGTGATCGAAAGAGCAAGCTCGATCCAGATCTCGACCGAGGAAAACCAGTCGACCTCGCCGCCGCGGTCGAGCAGCAGCTGCAGCGCGCCGACACCGAGCGATAACATGGCGAAGCCGAAGAAATCGAAGCTGCGCACCCGCCGGGCAACCGCCGGTAGATAGGCGGCCATGCCGAGGAAGGCGATGATGCCGACCGGCAGGTTGATGAAGAACACCCAGCGCCAGTTGAAATTTTCCGTCAGCCAGCCGCCGAGCGTCGGACCCAGAATCGGCCCCAGCATGATGCCGGCGCCCCAGATGGCCATTGCCTGGCCGTGACGTTCCCTGGGGTTGATGTCGAGCAGGAAGGTTTGCGACAGCGGCACGATGGCGGCGCCGAACACGCCTTGCATCAGCCGGAAGAACACTATGCTCTCCAGGCTCCAGGCGATGCCGCACAGCATCGAGAACACGGTGAAACCGACAACCGCCCCAAGGAACAGTTCCTTGCGGCCGAAGCGATCGGCCAGCCAGCCGGTGACCGGCGTCATGATGGCGGCGGCAACGATGTAGGAGGTCAGCACCCAGTTGATGTTGTCGGGTGAGGCGCCGAGATCGCCGGTCATGGTCGGCAGCGCGACGTTGGCGATCGTCGTGTCGAGCGCCTGCATGATCGTCGCCAGCATGAGCGCGACCGTGATCAGGCCGCGATGCGGCACTTCTTTGAAGGGTTCGGGCGTGCTCATGGCATGAAACTTCCAGCAGGTAACAAAAACGTGTACAAGGGGTTTCCGGGCGGCAACGCCTTCCGTTGAGAGACCCTCGTCGCGGTGGGACGCGATTGTCGATGTGGGGGTTACATCGACTGAAAGTCTCTGATGAGCGGATGCCTGCCGCCCGGAAACATGAGGACCGACGGGTCCGCGTCGGAGATTTCAGATTTCGGCCAGGCCGCTACGCGGCGCGCCCAAACGCTGATCCTCCAGCTCCTCCCATCAGACCAATCCTGCTATTCACCTCCGCCGCTGGTCCTGCGGCATTCTGTTGACGTTACTGCGCGGCCTCGCCAGCCGTGGCGTGACCGAAGATCGAAGGCAGGCCACGCGCCACGCCGGTGTCGACGGTAACGGTGGCGCTCATGCCGGTGCGCAACGCCATCTTGGCGTCCGCATCGGTCAGTTCGAGACGAACCGGGATGCGCTGTGTGACCTTGACCCAGTTGCCGGTGGCATTCTGGGCTGGCAGCAGCGAGAACTCGGCTCCCGTGCCGGCGCCGATCGCCTTGACCGTCGCCTCGAAGGTGCGCCCTGGATAGGTGTCGACCACGATCTCGGCCTTCTGGCCGGGCTTCATGTGGGTGAGCTGTGTTTCCTTGAAATTGGCATCGATCCAGGTGTCGCCGGTCTCGACCAGTGAAAACAGCGGCGTGCCGGAACCGACATACTGGCCGACCTTGAACGACGAGGCCTGGCTGACGATGCCGTCCGCCGGCGCCTTGACCGTGGTCTGCGCCAGGTCGTAGGCCGCCTTGTCGCGCGCGGCGAGCGCGGCCATCACGGTCGGGTGCTTGTCGGTCTCGATATCGGGATTGCCGCCAAGGGCTGCCTTGGCGCTGATGATGCCTTGCTCGGCAACGGCCAGCTGCTGCTTGGCCTTGTCGAGATCGTTCTTGGCCTCGTCCAGCGACGATTTGGCGTTGATGCCCTTCTGGGCAAGATCGGCGGCGCGGTCGAACTGCGACTGGGCGAAGACGACCTGGCTGGCATCGGACTTCTGCTGAGCCATCGACTGGCCATAGGCCGCGCGCAGCTGCTCGACATTGAGACGCGCGCCCGCCACCGCCGCGTCGGCCTGCGCCAGCGCGATCCGGTATGGCTCGGGGTCGATGGCAAACAGCTCGTCACCCTGCTTGACCAGCTGGTTATCGAAGATGTCGACCTTGACGATGCGGCCGGCCGTGTCGGAAGCGATCGACACCTTGGCCTGCTGCAGGTTGGCGTTCTCGGTCTCCTGGTAGCGGCCGCCGGTGACCCAGACGTAGCCGCCGCCGACAGCCAATGCCGCAGGCAACGCGACCATCAGAAGGAAGCGGCCCAGCCGGCGCTTTTTCTTCACGGGCACTGAGGCCGGCTGCACCGGGGGAGCAACCGCCGCCGGGGCCGCGGCCGGCTGCGCCGGCGCTTCCATCTCCAGCTCGGTCGTGTTCTTGTCTATCTTGGCTACCGCGTTCATGCTGCTGCGCCTTCTGTATTCTTCACTTTTTCAATGGACGGCGTCTCGTCGTCGGTCAGGTTGCGGACCATCGCCTCGAGCCCTTCGATGAGGACGCGACGGGCTTCCGGCTTCACGCCGACCAGCGATTCCTCATAGACTTCTCCGGCAATGCTCTTGATCACGGCGTAGGCATCGCTTGCCTTGGGCGTCAGGAAGATCATGCGGACGCGACGATCGGCGGCGTCGGAACGACGCTCGATCCAGCCTCCCTCCTCCATGCGGTCGACCAGGCGCGAAACGCTGATCGGCTCGATTTCGAGAAGTTCGGCCAGCCGCGCCTGCGCGACACCGTCTTCCTTGGCAACGCGGACCAGAAGCCGCCATTGCGCCGAAGAAAGCCCCAAGCCACTGGCCCTCGCCTCGAAGCGCTTGCGCATCAGGCGCTGCACGTCGTGGATCAAGAAGCCCAATCTGTCGATGCCATCGGAAACCATGAGCGGGATATATAATAAGCGTGCTCACTATTCAAGATGCCGCGTTGCATAAGAAGCCGGCAGATATGCACGACAGTCATGCGATGCAGGCATGGTTACCGATTGGTGAGCGACTGTCGCCATGCCAGCCGGCTTCGCCGCTCTGCCACGTCATGCTGGTCGGGTCTGACATATTGATGTACAGCCGTTGGTCAGGATCGGGGGATCACGAAAATGCCGACGCTCTACGCTCTCAAGCCGGCCTTCCAGGGTCGACTGCGGCCGCTGGTCAATCGGCTGGCGGCAATCGGGGTCACCGCAAACAGCATAACCATCCTGGCGGCCGTGATGTCGATAACCGCCGGCGCGGCCATTGCGATCTGGCCAGAATGGCGCTGGCTGCTGCTGCTTATCCCCGTGGTGATGTTCGTGCGCATGGCGCTGAATGCCGTGGATGGCATGCTGGCACGGGAACATGGCCAAGCCTCGACGCTCGGCATGTATCTGAACGAGTTGTGCGACGTCGTTTCGGACCTCACGCTGATCCTCCCTTTTGCCGTCTTTCCGGAGTTTGGCGCATGGGGCGTCATCGCCTTCGCGATATCGGCCGTGCTGACCGAGTTCGCCGGCGTGCTCGGCATCGCTACCAAGATCGGGCGAAACTATGCCGGGCCGTTCGGCAAGAGCGACAGGGCGCTGGCGCTCGGTGTGGTTGCCGTGCTGTGCGCCGCCGGGCTCTGGCCGGCAACCATCGCGCTGTTTGTGTTTCCGGCCATGGCAACGCTTTCGTTGTTGACCGCCATAAACCGGATACGCGCCGGCCTTATTGGCAGCGCCAGCTGAGCATCGAGGCTCGCCATGCCGCCATTGGGCCGCCAGAGGGAAAGACCATGAAGCACGAACCGATCGCCGCCGCGGCCACGCAAAGCCTTGCGCGGCAAGCGCAGGAGCGGGTCTTCCGCAGCCATGACGGGGCGGAGATCTTCTACCGATTCTGGCCTGCGGCTTCGGCCGATGCCAAAGGCGCGGTGGTGCTGTTCCATCGCGGCCACGAGCATGGCGGCCGCATGGCCCATCTCGTCGACGAATTGCAGATGCCGGACCACGCCTTCTATGCCTGGGATGCCCGCGGCAATGGCCGTTCGTCCGGCGAGCGCGGCTATGCCCCTTCCTTCTCGGCCCTGGTGCGCGACATCGACTGCTTCATGCGCGAGATTGCCGCCAGGGATGGCTTCGCCACTGGGGATATCGCGCTGATCGCGCAATCCTTCGGCGCTGTGCTTGCCGCCGCCTGGGTGCATGACTATGCGCCCAAGCTGCGCGCCATGGTGCTGGCTTCACCGGCTTTCTCGGTGAAACTCTACGTACCTTTCGCCAAGGAGGGCATCGCGCTCTGGCAGAAGATCAAGGGCCGCTTTTTCGTCAATTCCTACGTCAAGGCGAAATTCCTGACCCATGATCCCGTGCGCATCGCCTCCTTCGAGAGCGATCCGCTGATCACGCGGCCGATCGCTTCCAACATCCTGGTCGAACTCTACCAGCATGCCGCACGCATCGTCGCTGACGCCCGCGCCATCAGCGTGCCGACCCAGCTTCTGCTCTCGGGCAGCGACTGGGTGGTGCGCCACGGCCCGCAGCACGAGTTCTTCGTCAATCTCGGCAGCCGCGCCAAGGAACGCCATGTGCTGCCGGGCTTCTTTCACGACACGCTGGGCGAACGCGACCGGGCGCAGGCCCTCGAGCTGATCCGGCCGTTCCTGGCGAAGCAGTTTGCGGCGCCGGACGCGCCGGTCGACCTGAAGCAGGCGGACATCGCCGGCTACACCCGCGACGAGGCCGACAGGCTTGCCTCGCCGCTCGCTTTGATGTCGCCCAAAGGCCTCTATTGGGCCTTCAGCCGTGCCTCCATCCGCATGGGCGCCTGGGTCTCGCAGGGCATGAAGACCGGTGTCGCTACTGGCTTCGATTCCGGCTCGACGCTGGATTACGTCTATGAGAACGACGCGCGGGGTCTTACGCCTCTTGGCCGCGTCGTCGACCGCATTTTCCTGGAGGCCATTGGCTGGCGCGGCATCCGCCAGCGCAAGCTGCATCTCGAAGAACTCATCGGCTCTTGCCTGGCGACGCTCAAGGCCGCTGGTCGGCCGGCGCACATTCTCGACATCGCCGCCGGCCACGGCCGCTATGTTCTCGATGCCATCGTGAAGAGCCCCGACCAGCCGGCGAGCGTGCGCCTGCAGGACTATTCCGACCTCAACGTCCAGCTTGGCCGCAAGCTGATCGCCGAACGGCAATTGCCGGCTGATGTCTCGTTCCAACGCGCCGATGCCTTCGATGCCGACATGCTCGCCAACGTCGATCCGGCGCCCGATCTCGCCATCGTTTCCGGCCTCTACGAACTGTTCTCGGACAACGCCATGATCGCGCGCTCGCTCGGTGGATTGGCCAGCGCCATGCAGCCGGGCAGCCTACTGCTCTACACCAACCAGCCCTGGCACCCGCAGCTCGAGATGATTGCACGCAGCCTGACCTCGCATCGCGGCGGCGAGGCCTGGGTGATGCGCCGGCGCACGCAAGGCGAGATGGACCAGCTCGTCGAAGCCGCCGGTTTCGAAAAGCTCGACCAGCGCATCGACCAATGGGGCATCTTCACCGTCTCGGTCGCGCGGCGCCGCTGAACAGCATGGTCTCATCGCCTGCACCCACCGCGCGCGCCGAGCCTTATGGACGGGTGGTCGTCAGGGCAGCCCTGTGGCTGGCCTTGCTGGCACCGTTCTTCTATCTCAGCTACGGCTTCGCCAACTGGCTGGCGTCGCGCCGCGACGATGTCGGCAGCATCGTGTTCT
Source organism: Mesorhizobium sp. M1066 (assembly GCF_040318635.1). NCBI lineage: Bacteria > Pseudomonadati > Pseudomonadota > Alphaproteobacteria > Hyphomicrobiales > Phyllobacteriaceae > Mesorhizobium > Mesorhizobium sp. M1066. Next base: position 28,750 of record NZ_JAMYMR010000037.1, on the reverse strand, counting down.
CCTGGGAGCACTCCATCCCGTTCGTCGCCTGGACCATCGTGCCCTACTGGTCGATCAACCTGTTCTACGGCCTGTCGCTGCTGCTCAACAACGACAGGCAAGGGGTGGACCGCCTGGCCGGGCGTTATCTCACCGCGCAAATCGTCGCCGTTGCCTGCTTCATCCTGTTCCCGCTGACCGCGACATTCGTGCGACCGGCGACGACCGGCCTGCCCGGCTTCCTGTTTGCCGTGCTCGGCGGTTTCGACAAGCCGTTCAACCAGGCGCCCTCGCTGCACATCGCCCTTCTGGTGATCATCTGGGATCATTGGCGCCACCGGCTCGGCGGGTTGCTCCTGCCGCTCTGGCACGGCTGGTGCTTCCTCATCGGCGCCTCGGTGCTGACGACCTGGCAGCATCATTTCATCGACATCCCGACCGGCGCACTGCTCGGGTTCTTTGCGTTGTGGCTGTTTCCGCGCAGCGGCGCGTTGCCGTTTTCAGGCTTCCGGCTGACCAGCGATGTGCAAGCGCGGCGGCTGGCGCGGTTCTATGCGCTGGGCGCCGTCCTTGCGCTGGCGGGCGCCGCGCTCGGTGCATTCGTTTGCGCTGTCGCCCTCTTCCTGCTTTGGCCGGCTTTGGCGCTGGCCATCGTCGCCCTCGCCTATGCAGGGGCAGGCGAAAAAGTGTTCCAGAAATCCGCCGATGGCAGCATCACGCTTGCAAGCCGTGTCCTGCTCTTGCCTTACCGTCTCGGCGCCAGGGCAAACATATGGGCCTGGACGCGCAAACTTGCTCCCCAGGTGGCGATTGCCGATGGCGTCTTTCTCGGGCGCTTTCCCACGGCACGCGAGGCCAACGGCTTCGGCACGGTCATCGACCTTGCCGCCGAACTTGAAAGACCGGCGGCAGCCGATTGCAGCTGGATCAGCTTTCCGATGATCGACCTGTTGCCGCCGCCCGTGTCGGTACAGCAACAGGCAGCCGGCGCGCTGGAAAGCGCGCGCCGGGATGGCACCGTGCTGGTGTGCTGCGCGCTCGGCTTCCAGCGCAGCGCCGGCGTCGTGGCCGAATGGCTGGTGGTGACCGGCAGGGCCAAAACGTCGACGCTCGCCCGCGAGATGCTCGCGGCCCTCGGCCGGCCGGTTCATCTTGCAGAAGCCACGGATCCGGTAGCGTCATGACCGGCAATGCTTATCAGGACCGCACCGACCGCTTCGCCGGCATGCTGATGCGGCAGGCAGCGTGGCCGGCCGCAATCGTGGTTTCCGCGAATGTCCTTGCGCCGCTGGCTGCCTCGACGCGCGGCGCTTTCGAAAACTTGCCTGCGGCCGTTGCTTTGTCGATCACCGCCGCGAGTGCTGTTGCGGTGCTGGCGTTGTCGGCGCTGCTGGCATTCGACGCGCTGCTGTTCCGGCTGATGGCCAGCCATGACGACGAAGCCTCCGGCGGCGCCGCGATCGATGACATATTGGCGCGCATGCGCCTGAAACCGGCCCCGTCCGCGACACGTTCGCTTGATGACCGCATGGCCGGCACAAACCGCCTGCTGCTCAAGCAGCGTGCCGCCCTGGCTCTGTTTGCCGCAGCACTTCTGGCGTCAGGGTTTTGGGCGCCGCGATGAACAGGCTTTCGCTCAAGACCTTCACCTTGCTGCAGACGGTAACCTCCGTCGGCCTGTCGGCGCTGGCCAGGATGGTGACCGGCGTGCGTCCGATCTGGAACGGCAGCCTGCCGTCCGACCGGCAGCGCATCTATTTCGCCAACCACACCAGCCATGGCGATTTCATCCTTTTGTCGGCCTGCCTCAGCGAAAGGGAGCGCGCGATCACCCATGCTGTTGCCGCAGGCGAATATTGGGGGAAGTCGCGGCTGCGCCGCTTCATCGCGCAGGACATGCTGTCGTCGGTGCTCATCAACCGGCAGTGGACGAGACCTGAGGAAAATCCGATCGAGATCATGCTGTCGGTTCTCGACCAGGGGCACTCGCTGATCCTGTTTCCCGAAGGCACACGCAACATGACCGAAGAGCCGCTGCTGGCATTCCGCTCCGGGCTCTACAATCTGTCGACGGCGCGGCCTGAGGTCGAGCTGATCCCGTGCTGGATCGAGAACATGTCGCGCGTGCTGCCCAAGGGCCAGTTCCTGCCGGTGCCGCTGTTGTGCCGCGTCGTCTTCGGCGCGCCGGTGGCGATCGGTCCGGGCGAAGAACGCCGCGCCTTCCTCGAACGCGCCCACGCCACGCTTCTGGCGCTCAACCCGCGTCCCGAGCGAGACGATTGATGCGCCACGAAATCTCCATCCTGATCATCGGCCTGCTGGCGGTTTTGACCACCGCCAGCATCGTCGCCACCATACTTTCGGCGCGAGCGCCGAAGCCGCTCAGTTCGACGCTGGTCAATCTCACCCAGCGCATCAACGCCTGGTGGGTGATGGTGGCGCTGATGACGGTCGCATTTTTCTTCGGCCGTTACGGGATGACCATCCTGTTCGCGCTGATCTCCTTCGCCGCGCTGCGCGAATTCGTGACGCTGACGCATACGCGCCGCAGCGACCATTGGGTGCTGCTCGGCATGTTCGGCATCATCATCCCGTTTCAGTACTGGCTGGTGTGGACCGCCTGGTACGGTCTCTTCGTCATCTTCATTCCGGTCTATTGCTTCCTGCTGATGCCGGCCATCACGGCGCTGCATGGCGACACCGAACGCTTCCTCGAGCGGATCGCCGCGCAGCAATGGGCGGTGATGATCTCGGTCTATTGCGTCAGCCACGTCCCTGCCCTGCTGACACTCGACGTGCCGGGCTTCGAAGGCCGCACCCTGCTGCTGATTGCCTTTCTGATCATCGTCGTGCAAGGCAGCGACGTGCTGCAATACATCTTCGGCAAGCTGTTTGGAAAACACCGTTTCTCGCCGAACGTCTCGCCCTCGAAAACCTGGGAAGGCCTGATCGGCGGACTGGTGTCGGCGAGCCTGCTCGGCGCGCTGCTATCGTTCGTGACACCCTTCTCGCCGCTGCAGGCAGCAGCCGTGGCCTTCGTCGCCTGCTCGATGGGATTTCTCGGCGGGCTGGTCGCCTCGGCCATCAAGCGCGACCAGGGCGTCAAGGATTGGGGTCATCTGATCGAAGGCCATGGCGGCATGATGGACCGCACCGACAGCCTGGTCTTCGCCGCCCCGGTGTTCTTTCACATCGTGCGCTATTTCTGGACGGTCTGAGTAAACCGTTTCCGACCGCACTTAAAGCCGGTTGCGGATCAGCATGGTGACGACGAAGAACGCGCCGACGGAGCTGGTGATGATACCAATCGGCAGTTCCTGCGGCGGCAGCAGCGTTCGGGCCAGAAGATCGCTGGCCAGCAACAGCACCGTGCCGAAGACGGCACAGCTGGCAACCAGGCGCAGATGCAAGGGACCCGCCAGCGGCCGTGACAGATGCGGGATCATTAACCCGACGAAGCCGATGACGCCGGCGACCGAGACCAGGATAGCCGTCGAGAAGGCAGCGACGAGAAAGGTCATCCTGCGCATCCGCGCCACCGGCACGCCCAGGCTTTCGGCGGCGTTTTCGCCGGCCAGGAAAGCATCGAGCCGGCGGTGGTTCCACAGCGCGTAAGCCAGAATGGTGCCTGCTCCCAGCGCGCCCAGCCAGATATTATCCCAGCGCGCCAGGCCAAGGCCGCCCATGGTCCAGAACAGCACGGAGTGGGCGGCGCGCTGATCGCCGGCAAAGACAAGATAGTTGGTCAAGGCGGTGAACATGAAGGACACGGCAAGGCCGGCAAGGATCAGCCGCTCCGGGCCTTGCCCCCTCACCCGCGCCACCAGCAGCAGCACGACACCGGCAGCCAATATGCCGCCGGTGAAGGCCGCGACCGGCAATGTCCAGATGCCGAAACTGTCGCCGAAGACGGTGATAACGGAAACCGCACCCGCGGCGGCGCCCGAGGACAGGCCGAACAGGAACGGATCGGCAAGGTCGTTGCGGGTCACCGTCTGCAGCAGCGCACCGACGACGCCGAGACCGGCCCCGACGCAGATGGCCAGGATCGTGCGCGGCAGCCGCAGGTCGACGACGATCTTGCCGACCGGCCCGGCCACGTCGTGCCCGCTGAAGCCGACTGCACGACCAAGGGAGGCAACGATGTCGGTCAGCGGGATCAGCGTCGAGCCGTAGGCGATCGACAGCAAAGCGAGAGCGGCGATCGCCGCCGCTCCCACCAGCATGGCCAGTGCAAATGCCGGATGGCGCAAGCCTGGAAATGCGTCGTGTCTGTCAGGACGCGTGCGACGCACTTCCAGGATCTTTTGTTCATGCATGTCGTTGCCCCAAAACCGCTGCGCACTTTTGGGCGACAGGCATCAAAACGCTTCCGGATGCATGGCCTTGGCGAGCTTGTCGATCGCTTCGATGTTGGCCGGGCCGGGAGTCAGTTCGGCATAGCGAAGCGCGACGAAGCGCTCGTTCTTGACCGCGTCCGTCTCTTTCATGGCCGGATGCGCCTTCAGGAAATCGAGCAGCTTCCTGTAGCCGCCACCGTCCTGGTAATCGAGCAGGATGAGGAATTGCGGATTGCGCGACGCCACCGTTTCCCAGTCCGTGTTGCCCCAGCTGGTGTCCATGTCGGCCATGATGTTGTCGCCGCCGGCGGCTGATATCATGGCGCTGGGGATGGCGAACTTGCCTGCGGTGAACGGCTTGTCCTCGCCGGAATCATAGAGGAACACCCGCGTTCCCTTGGCGCTGCCGACCTTGGCGGTGATGTCGGCGAGCCGCGTCTTCCAGCCGGAGACAAGCTTTTCAGCCTCTGTCTCCTTGCCGAAGATCTTGCCCAGTTTCTCGACGTCGCCATAGAGCAGGTCCATCGAGGCGGCGGGGCGGCTCTTGTCGAGATGGACGCAGCTTTCCGTCAGCACCAGCGTCTTGATGCCGTGCGGAGCAAGCGTGTCGGGCGTCACTTCACCACCCGGCTTCATGCCATAATACCAGCCGGCGAAGAAAAAATCGGGCTCGACCGCGACGAGGTTTTCGAGCGTCGGATATTTCGGCGCCAGTTCCGGGATCGAACCCTGCTCGGCCTTGAATTCGGGACCCACCTTGTACCATCCGGTGATGCCGGTCAGGCCGACGATCGACGGCTGCAGTTTCAGCGCGAAAGCCATCTCGGCCATGTTGAGATCCTGGATGACCGCGCGCTTCGGCGGCGCATCGAAGGTCAGCGGCTTGCCGCAGCTGTCGACGGTCACCGGGAAGGCCAGGGCTGTCGAGGCCAGCAGCGAGAAGGCAAGCGAAAAAGCAAGGCGTTTCAAGGGTTTGCTCCTGTGGACGGGATGATCGATATGGGACGGCTTCAATCAGGATGGCGGCGCGGCACGGTTCGGAACATCGAACACCGTCAGTTCGCGGTCTTCGGTCGGATGGCGCAGACGCAGCACATCGATGCCGAAAATTTCGCGAATCAGCTTTTGGGTCAGCGCTTCGCGCGGTGCGGCGAGCGCTTGCAGACGGGCATGGTTCATCACCGCCACCCTGGTGGCGAACGGTGCCACCAGCGCCAGATCGTGCAGCACCGCGATCACCGTCATCTCGAAGCCTGCCACGAGGTCGAGCAGTTCGCCGCGGGCGCGCGGGTCGAGATGGTTGGTCGGCTCGTCGAGGAACAGTATCTTTGGCTGCTGGGCGATGGCGCGGGCCAGTTGGGCGCGCTGGCGCTCGCCGCCCGACAGCGAGCCGATGGTGCGGCCAAGCAGCGGCAGCAGTCCGGTCCGGCGCAGCGCATCGACGACAATGTCACGCTCCTCGCTCCTGCGCCGTAACCGAGCGTGCGGGACCCGGCCAAGCTCGACATAGTCGATCACCGCCAGCCGCGGATCGGGCTGGTCGGTCTGGCCGACCACGGCGATATGCAGTGCCCGCTCGGCAGCCGAAATCCCGTCCAGCCGCCGCCCGCCGAGCTTCACCTCGCCGGAACTTGGCCGCAGCATGCCCGACAGCATGCGCAGCAGCGTCGTCTTGCCGGCGCCGTTGGGACCGATGATGGCTAGGCGATCGCCAGCGGCCACCGAGAAGCTGACCGCCTGAACCAGATCCCGCCCATTGGCCATGGCGCAGAGGTCATGTGCTTCGAGAAGCGCTACGGTCATCGGCTGCCCGCCAGATTGCCGGGATGGCAAAGCGTGCACACGATGATGCGATGATCGATAGAGCCGTCCAACTTTCCGTCACTTTCCAAAACTGGCGACGGAAGGAAGCTGGCGAAGCGGCCGACAAGACCGGGATTCGCGTTTCCTCCCGGCACACCCCGTCCGGTCAACTCAGTGATGGCAGGTCTCCTGGCTCGCGGGTCGTTGCGCCATCCTGCCTTCCCAGCCTTGCCGGCCAGTGGCATTCACGGATTTTGCTCGCCGCTTACAGTTGCGGGGGCAGCCACGGCCTCGACCCCTGGGGATCTCACCGTGTTCCCTTTTCACCCCTCGCCTTTCGACTCGGGGACCATCACCGCTTCAGCGTAGATTTCCCCCAATCGCTTCGCAATGGATTTCTCGGACGGAGTGGTGGACCGGCTAGGGGAAACATGCATTTCACGCTCTCGATATGTAATAATATTACGCATTTAGAGGATGCCGCCTGGCGCTGTCAAGCGAAGCCTGCCGAATTTGGCTCGTCGGCGGCAAGGGGCGCTCGACCGCTGTGCCATATCGGTGTGCGACTGTGACGGGATCGGTTCGATTGCGCGGGATGCGCAATTTCGATCAAACTGGCCGCGCCAGGAAACGGCAGGATGATCTGGCCAATGCGAGGAGCAAAATGAACCCGACCGAGAAAGCGCTGTGGTTCGTCGAAAGTCATCTGCCGGAGGCGATCTCGCTTGACGATATCGCGCAAAGCAGCGGCGTGTCGCGTTTTCATGTGACGCGGGCTTTCGGCGCTGCCACGGGCCGCTCGGTGATGGGCTACATGCGCTCACGCCGGCTCACCGAGGCGGCGCGCAAGCTGGCCGGCGGGGCGCCCGACATTCTCTCCGTCGCGCTCGACGCCGGCTACAACTCGCATGAGGCGTTCACCCGTGCCTTCCGCGATCAGTTCGGCACCACGCCGGAACTGGTGCGCGCGCAAGGCACACTCGACAAGCTCGACCTCGTGGAGCCGATCCTGATGGACCAGTCCTTCCTCACCAATCTCGAACCACCGCGTTTCGAGACCAGCCGGCCGTTCCTGATCGCCGGCCTCGGCGAACGCTACAGCTGCGAAACCAGCGCCGCCATTCCGATGCAATGGCAGCGCTTCGGCCCCTATATCGGCAACATTCCGGGCGAGACCGGCGATGTCGCCTATGGCGTCTGCGTCAACGGCGACGATGCCGGCAATTTCGACTACATCGCCGGCGTCGAAGTGTCTGATTTTTCCGACCTGCCGAGGGAATTCAGCCGGGTGCGGGTGCCGGCGCAGAAATATGCGGTCTTTGCCCACCGCGAACACATCTCGACCATCCGCCGCACGGTCAATACGATCTGGAACAAATGGCTGCCGGCTTCCGGCCACGAGATATCGGATGCGCCGGAATTCGAACGCTACGGCCCTGAGTTCGACCCACGCAGCGGCAATGGCGGGCTGGAGATCTGGATACCGGTGAAGGCGTAGTCGGTCAGGCCATCGGCAGCGCCGGCCAGCGATCGACTATCCCGCCGCCGGAAAACACAGCGATCGACCCGAACTGCTGCAGCACGGCTTCGCTCTGCGTCGGCCTTAGAAACGCGTAGTCGCCGGGTTTTGCGGTCGCGTCGGCGGGCAAGCCCATGAATTGCTGGTTGGAGGACAGGCCGAGCAGCCCGTTCGCCTTCATGCCTTCGGGGAAGACGGGCTCGGCCATCCACTTGCCGCCATAGAGATAGCAGCCCTTGCGCGGGAAGCGGCCGAGCGCCTGCAGCAGGCGGGTGACGGCCGGCGGGCCAGGCAGCATCGGCTCGACCATTTTCAAGATCGGCGTGGCGATGAAGGCCGCCGGCTGGAAGCCGTCGAGGCCTGGCGTATCGAAATCACTGGGCAGCACGAAGGCCGAGCCCATCGAGACCTCGTTGGCCATGCCGCCATGATGAAGCAGCGCGGTCTTGCTGCCGCCGATGTTCAGGATACGGCGCTGGTCGGCGCCGAGACAGGCGACGAACGCCGAGGCCTGCGCCGACGCCTTGGCCAATGCCTTTGCCGGTCCGCCGAAAAGGCCGGGAATGAGCGGCGCATGCGCCTCGTAGGCCATGACGCCTTCGCAATGCAGCCGGGCCGGCAACGCGCTCAACGCCTTCGACAAGGCCTCAGGATTGGCGAACCCGCCGCGATGCAGCCCGACATCGATCTCGAAAGCGATGCGCAGGCCGATGCCGAGTTCGCCAGCGAGGGCGCCATATTCCGCCAGTCTCTCCTCGCTGTCGATCAGCCAGCAGACACGCGACCAGTCGACCACGCCCCTCGAAAGCACAGCCCTTGCCGCATCGACAGGCATCGGCTTGCCATACAGCAGATCGGCATCCGGAAACGCCTTCAGCACCGCCTCGCTGATCGGCGGATGGAAGGTCATGACATGATTGGTGCCGAGCGCCTTGCCGATATGCGCAAGCAGCGGCAGGCAGGCGAGCGATTTGTCGACCAACCGCACAGCAAGGCCGGGATCCAGTCTCTCCTTTACCAGGGCAATGTTGCCGTCCAGCCGGTCGCGATCGAGCAGCAGGCAGGGCTGGAAGATGCCGGCTTCCTTCAGCGCATCCGACAGGGTGGAAAAATAGGTGCTCATCATTCGATGCCGAACAGGCCGGCCATATAGGGCGAGACGAAGCGGTTTTGCGGATCGACGTCGCGGCGCACCGCCATGGCATCGTCCCAGCGCGGGTAGAGCTTTTTCAGATCCGCCGCTTTCAGGCTGTGCATCTTGCCCCAATGCGGCCGGCCGCCATATCTGCGGAAGATCGGCTCTGCCGCCCGCATGAACGGCAACGGATCGTTCGCTGCATCATGGTGGATGGCGATGGAGCAGGTCAGCCTGTTGTAGAATGGCGAAAGCCAGAACTGGTCCGGCGCGACCGAGCGCACCTCCATCGGGAAATAGACCTCGGGAAAACGCTTCTCGGTCAGCTCGATGATCTCGGCCAGCGCCTTCGGCCCTTCCTCGAACGGCAAATGATATTCCATCTCGTTGAACTTGGTCTGCCGGTCGCTGGCATAGACGTTGAGCCAGTCCTGCACGTAGTCCTCGGCCGGCAATTTGGCGATGGCGCCCAGGATCAGACGGCCACGCAGCGATGGCAGCCAGGCAAGTGAGGTGCGCAGCCTGCGCAGTGTCCTCAAACCCGCCTCGTCCTTTTCCGGCGGCCGTGTGGTGGGTGCGGCGTCGCTGAAATCGCTGGCTATGAACTGCGCATAGCCGGAAAACGGAATGTAGTAGAATTCGGCCGAGCGATGCGCGGCCATCATTGCCTCGAAATCGCGCAGCATCTCGGTGATCGGCAGCACCCATTTGCGGCGGCGCAACCGGTAGGTCGCGATGTTGTTCAGCGTCACTTCGGTGAGCACGCCGAAAGCGCCGAGTGCGACGCCGATGGCATGGATCATGTCCTGATCCCCTGCCCGCTTGAAGTCGCGAACCTTGCCAAGCCCGTCGACGATCCGCACTGTCTCCAGCTGCGTGTGATAGGCGCCGAGCGTCGGTCCCGAGCCGTGCGTGGCGGTGCCCAGCGCGCCGCCGATCGCCTGGCGGTCGATATCGCCCATGTTGGGCAGGCCCTGGCCAATACCTTGCAGGATGCCCATCAGCGCGCCGAGCCGGGTTCCTGCCCGCACCCGCGCCTGATGTTTTTGCGCATCGTGCGAGACCAGCCCTTCCAGTCTCTCCAGGGACAGGATCGTGCCCCGCGATTTCACCAGCGGCGTGAAGGAATGACCGGCGCCGGCGACGCGCACCGGGCCAGGCGCGGTCCGGACGAGATCACCGAGCTCACCGGCATCGCCGGGGCTGGCGATCAGCTTGGGCTCGGCACTTACAAAGCCCGACCAGTTGCTCCAAATGTTTGACATCCCACCTCCCCGCTCAGGCAACCGCACGACGGCGACGTGACACAAGGACGAACAGACCGAGCAGCACCACGCTGGCCACCGCGCTGGCGGCGGCGAATTCCGGCACCGGCCGGAAATCCTTGCCATCGATGAGCAGCGACGCCGCGATCGGTCCGATCGCCAGGCCGAAAAGCTGGGCTGCCGGCACCAAGAGCACAGCGGTGCGGGTCTCGTCGGCGGTGATCGCCAGACGGATCTGGTAGGGCACGATGAACAGCAGGATAAAGCCCATAGCCAAGGCAGCGACCCAGAACGTCGTCAGGCCGGGGCTACTGGCAAGAACCAGGGAACTGACAAGCGCGACGAAGCCGATCGCCGCGATGGCAAGGCGATAATCGATGCGCGCCTCGAACGCGGTCGCTGTCATCGCCCCCAGGACCTGCACGGCGAGGCTGGCCGAGACGATCAGGCCAACGGTGCGGCCATCGATGCCGTATTGCGCACCTAGCGGCTCCAGAAAAGCCCAGACCGCGCCGAAGAACATGAAGTAGCAGAAGACCGACAACAGCGCGGTCATCGAGGGAACAGTCAGCACATTGGCCAAATTCTCTTCCTTGGGCAGGTCGGCATAGTCACCGGGTACGGTGAAAGCGACCGCCAGCGACACGACGCAGACGACGGCAAGAACGATGAAGCCGCCCGCCGACCCGGCGGCCGGAATGACGTAAAGCGCCAGCAACAGGGCGAGCGCGCATTGCGCCAGCGTCTGCATGGTGACGAAAAAGCCGCCGATGCGCTCGGCGCGCCGCGAACGGGCGATCAGTTCGGTGGCGATGGCGACCAGACCGCCTTCGGCGAGCCCGGCCAGAGCGCGGGCCGCAATCAGCATGTTGGCGCTCGCGGCATAGGCCGTCCACACATTGGCCAGCGCCAGCAGCAGCAGAAGGACGGCACTTTTCCAGCGCATATTGTGGGCCGAGAGCAGCATCGCCACGACAGCCGAGCCGATGGCAATGGCGATCATCTCGGCGGTGGCGACCAGCGCCAGTTCGTCGCCGCTGACATGGCCCTCGGTGTAAAGGGCGCCAAGCAGCACCGGCTGCAGGCCGAGGATGAGCAGGCCGACCGAACCGATCCACAGGGCCGAGGCGAGCTGCCAGCCGGTCGGATTGCCGACCAGCCAGTCGCCACTGCCTGCATGGCCGGTATCTGTCGAAGCCAAAGGCGCCTCCCAACGTCCTTGCCGTGCGGCAAAAAAGCTGACAACCTGTCAGTATTTCAGAAACTGATACTTGATCATATTTCTTGTCAACCGGAATTTGAAAACCGTGCGAAAGATCGGTGCATGACGGAATTGAAGAGAATGGCGACCGAGCCGAGGCGCAGGCCCAAGCAGGAACGCAGCCGCGAGCGCATCGACGCGATCCTGTCGACGACCATGCGGCTGATCGGGGAAAAGGGTATCGACGCCGTCACCATGAAGGAGGTCGGCATGCTGGCGGGCGGGCCGATCGCCACCGTCTACCACTATTTTCCCAACAAATCGGCGATCCTGGCGATGCTCTATGAGCGGTTTTCAGAGGTCAGCCGGGCACGGCTGACGACGATCATCGCCGAAATCCGCGAGGCGAACGACGTGATCGTGGCCGCCGACCGACTGCTCGATGATTACCTCAGCCGTGTCGCCGGCGATCCGGCCATCCAGGATCTGCAGAACGCCATCCAGGCCGACAAGGCGCTCAAAAACCTCGACATCGCCGAAACCCGGCATCAAGCCAAAATGTTCTGCGACCATGTCATCGCCCTGATCGAGCCCGAGAGGCGCGAGCAGTTCGAACGCATGGTTTTGCTGATCTTCCAGCTCGCCGGCGGCGTGGTGCGCCTGGCGCTCGCCGAGGGCGAAGCGGAATGCCGCCAGACCATAGAGGATTACCGGTCTATCATTCACACCCAGCTGCGGCTGTTTCTCTAGAACGTCCGATGACGATCTCAGCCGCGCCTATTTCGCCCGATGGATGAGGCCTTCGAAGCCGTGTGTCAGATCGGAGGCGCCGGCCGCGAACATCTTGACGAGATTTTGCGGACGGCCGGGAGTCTTGTTTGCATCGAGGAGGACGGCCCTGCCCTCATGCATGACGAAATCGAATTTTCCATAGTCAAAGCCGAGTTCGCGCCGACGCTCACGCAACTCGTCGGGCACCGGGACGGGCTCGCGCCGGATCGTCTCCGATGCCTTGACCAGCCCGTTCGGAGAGACGTAGCGGGTGCAGCGCTCGCGCTCTCCGCAAAACACCCAGAAACGAACAGCAAAACCGTCGGGTTCTCTCTCCGGAATGAACTTTTCCACGACGAGATCGTCGCAATCAAAGACGCCGTCTGGAACGTCGCCGAGAGATCCATGGATCTCATAGGGCTGCAAGATTGGCAGATGCGGAAACGGCGGCTGTTTCCCCGCGCGCTCGGATCGCCGGTTGAGGAGTGTCTCGGGAAGTCCCCGATTGTTGAGATTGCTTTTGACGATCACCTGACCTTGCCAGCTGTCGGTTTTGTCGATCAATGCACCGCTGATCCGCCGCTTGGATATGTCGGCGGCGCCGATGTTGAGGCAGAATGCAAAACTCCGGGCGTAGTCGACATAGTCCGTGGGCGTCACCGTGGCATCGACATGCAATACCGCCATATCGGCGCTGACCGGCTTCGACAGGCCTTGCTGAACCCGAACCGAATGGCCGCGCCTTTTCAATTCCGCAAGAATGTCGAACAGCATGTATGGGCTGCTCCTGCGCAGCAGAATGTCGCGCCTGCCCAGGAATCTGTCATGCTCATGCGTTATCACAGCGATACGCGCCACTATCTGCCTCCTGGACTGTCTGTAGATGCCTTGAAATGTCTTGGCTTGTCCAACGACCTCTATTAAGCCCCGGTGGGTATCCAAAATCCAGGCGTCCAGGGACCAATAGAATTGCATGACAAATCATTGGGACGATTACCACCGCCATTGGAAACTTCTGGAAGCGCCACTCCGGCCAACAGCGGAAACCGTCGCTATATTCGATCGCGAACTTGATCTCGGAAATGCCGATGTCCTTCTCTTGGGGGTTACCCCGGAATTGGCAATTCTGGGCAGGTCTATGTTGGCGGTCGACCAGTCGGCGGCCATGATTTCAGGCGTATGGGCCGGTGACGACGGCTCGCGAAGGGCAATCGCCGGCAACTGGCTTAACCTGCCCGTGGATCACGCAAGCATCGACGCCGTCATCGGCGACGGATGCCTGTCGGCGGTCGATTCCCAGGCGGCGCGCAGTTCGTTATTTGGCGAGATCGCCAGGGTGCTGAAGCCTGGCAGGCGCGCAGCGATCCGCGTCTTCGCACGACCGGAAACGGCGGATGATCCGCGCGGCATCGAAGCTCTGGTTCTGGCCGGCGGGATCGAGAATTTCCACGCGCTCAAATGGCGGATCGCGATGGCATCCACGACTGACGACCGCGATTTCACCATCAAGGTGGCAACGATCCGCGATACATTCGGCAGACTGTTCCCAGACCGCGAAGCTCTTGCCGCGCGAACAGGATGGAGCATCACCTCGATCAACACGATCGACGTCTATGCAGGCTCGGACATAAGCTACAGCTTCGCGACACTGGCCGCGCTGACCGAAGAGGCCGCCAACTGGTTCGGGGAGGTGCGCGTCGTGCCGAGCGGCAGCTATCCGCTGGCGGAACGGTGCCCGCTCCTGGTGCTCGGTTCGGCCAGGCACCGGTAAGTTCATCATCATGCCAAGAGGCGCTCCGAGTGCCTTGACTCCGGCGCGCCGCCAGCCTATTTCAGCGCCACGTTAGCACTCGCCTTTGGTGAGTGCTAACCACATGTCCGGCGCCGCCGGATGGAGGAACTGTTTCTCACCGTTCTCATCGAGGAAGAAAAAATGGCAAAGTCGAAGTTCCGCCCGCTTCATGACCGCGTGGTCGTTCGCCGGGTCGAATCCGAATCCAAGACCGCTGGCGGGATCATCATCCCCGACACGGCAAAGGAAAAGCCGCAGGAAGGCGAGATCATCGCCGTCGGCTCCGGCGCTCGTGACGAAGCTGGCAAGCTGGTCCCGCTGGACGTCAAGGCCGGCGACCGCATCCTGTTCGGCAAGTGGTCGGGCACCGAAGTCAAGCTCAATGGCGAAGACCTTCTGATCATGAAGGAATCCGACATCATGGGCATCATCGGCTGATATCAGGCCTTTCCGTCAACTGAATTCCCGGGCTCGATCAAAGCCCCTGCCAGGAGCTAAAAATGGCTGCCAAAGACGTAAAATTCTCCCGTGATGCCCGCGAGCGCATGCTGCGCGGCGTCAACATCCTCGCCGACGCGGTGAAGGTCACGCTCGGCCCCAAGGGCCGCAACGTCGTCATCGACAAGTCGTTCGGCGCCCCGCGCATCACCAAGGACGGCGTCACCGTCGCCAAGGAAATCGAGCTTGAAGACAAGTTCGAGAACATGGGCGCGCAGATGGTCCGCGAAGTTGCTTCGAAGACCAACGACATCGCCGGCGACGGCACCACGACCGCGACCGTTCTGGCGCAGTCGATCGTCCAGGAAGGCCACAAGGCCGTTGCCGCCGGCATGAACCCGATGGACCTGAAGCGCGGCATCGATCTGGCCGTGACCGAAGTCGTCGCGGCGCTCGGCAAGGCTGCCAAGAAGATCAAGACCTCCGAGGAAGTCGCCCAGGTCGGCACGATCTCGGCCAATGGCGACGAGTCGGTCGGCAAGATGATCGCGGAAGCGATGCAGAAGGTCGGCAACGAAGGCGTCATCACGGTTGAAGAAGCCAAGACCGCCGAGACTGAACTCGAAGTCGTCGAAGGCATGCAGTTCGACCGCGGCTATCTCTCGCCCTACTTCGTCACCAACGCCGACAAGATGGTTGCCGAGCTCGAGGACGTCTACATCCTCCTGCACGAGAAGAAGCTCTCCAACCTCCAGGCCATGCTGCCGGTTCTCGAAGCCGTCGTGCAGACCTCGAAGCCGCTGCTCATCATCTCGGAAGACGTCGAAGGCGAGGCTCTGGCCACGCTGGTCGTCAACAAGCTGCGTGGCGGCCTGAAGATCGCCGCCGTCAAGGCGCCGGGATTCGGTGATCGCCGCAAGGCCATGCTGGAAGACATCGCCATCCTCACCGGTGGCCAGGTCATCTCGGAAGACCTCGGCATCAAGCTCGAGAACGTCGGCCTCAACATGCTCGGCCGCGCCAAGAAGGTGTCGATCTCCAAGGAGAACACCACCATCGTCGACGGCGCCGGCAAGAAGGCCGAGATCCAGGGCCGCGTCGCCCAGATCAAGCAGCAGATCGAAGAGACCACTTCGGACTACGACAAGGAGAAGCTGCAGGAACGTCTGGCGAAGCTCGCCGGCGGCGTTGCGGTGATCCGCGTCGGCGGCGCGACGGAAGTCGAAGTCAAGGAAAAGAAGGACCGCGTCGATGACGCCCTCAACGCGACCCGCGCGGCCGTCGAAGAAGGCATCGTTGCTGGTGGTGGCGTAGCCCTGCTGCGCGCTTCGGCCAACATCAAGGCCACCGGCGTCAACGCCGACCAGGCCGCCGGCATCAACATCGTTCGTCGTGCGCTGCAGGCTCCGGCCCGCCAGATCGCGGCCAACGCCGGTGCGGAAGCATCGATCGTTGCCGGCAAGATCCTTGAGAACAAGGGCTTGACCTTCGGCTACAACGCCCAGACCGGCGAATATGGCGACATGATCGCCATGGGTATCGTCGATCCGGTCAAGGTCGTCCGTACGGCTCTCCAGGACGCGGCCTCGGTCGCCGGCCTGCTGGTCACCACCGAAGCCATGATCGCGGAGGCTCCGAAGAAGGAGTCGGCTGGCGGCGGCGGCATGCCTGGCGGCATGGGCGGCGGCATGGGCGGTATGGGCGGTATGGATTTCTAATCCAGCCCTATCAGCCTTCAGATACGGAAAGGGCGGCAGAGATGCCGCCCTTTTTGTTTTGCGCAACGGTCGTTGTGGCCTCTCAGACGGCGGTATCCGCGCGTTGCTTTACCTCGCCGGCAAGCACCGCAGCTTCGATCAGCGCCGCCACCTCATCGGCCACGGCCTGTATCGGAGCGCGGTCGCTTGTGGCGCGGGCGATCACCATCAGTCCTTCCAGCGACGATTCGACCAGCAGTGCCAATGCATGCGCGCGGCGCTCGGGCACCCCTGCCTTGACGAAGGCGTCCCGCAGCAGGCCTATCCACTGTTCGAAGGCCGAGCGGCACAATTCCGTCAGTTCCGGCACGTCGGTGGGCGAGTCCAGCACGACAGGCGCGACCGGACAGCCGAGCGAAAACTGGTTGTCTTCCAGCATGCGCCCCACCGACTGGTAGATATGATGGACGGCCACCGCCGGATCCCGTTCGGTGGCCAGCGCCTCGCCCAACCTCTTCGTCACATCGGCAACGCTGCCACGCGTCACCTCGATGACCAGTTGGTCCTTGCCGCCAGGAAAATGGAAGTAGAGCGAGCCCCGCGGTGCGCCGCTGGCGCTCAATATGTCGTTGAGCGAGGTGCCGTGATAGCCGCGCTGCCTGAGCAGCAGCCCAGTCGTCTCGAGTATGCGGGTGCGGGTGTCGTTGGCCATGTCAACCTCTGTCAGCAGGAATCATTATAGGCCTTGCGCAGAATATGACAATCGGTCTACATAATATGTAGATCAGTCTATATATTTCTCGGGAGGAACAACATGCGAAGGGAGAACGACAATGACAATTCGTGAAGCCTCGGCCAAATGGCAGGGGACGCTGAGGGAAGGTTCGGGCCGGTTACGGCTCGGCAGCGGCGTCTTCGAAGGCGCCTATTCCTTCCCGTCGCGTTTCGAGAACGGTCCGGGCACCAATCCGGAGGAACTGATCGCCGCAGCGCATGCAGGCTGCTTCTCGATGGCGCTGAGCGCCATACTGGGCAACGCCAATCATGTCCCGACAAGCATCAGCACCGTCGCCAAGGTGCATCTTGGCGCAACCGCTGCCGGTCCGACGATCACCCGCATCGAGCTCGAAACCGAGGCCGAGGTCGCGGGACTTGCCGAAGATGAATTCGAGCGCCTTGCACAATCCGCCAAGGCGGGCTGCCTCGTCTCGCGGGCCCTTGCCGGCGTGTCTCAAATCACCCTCAAGGCAACGCTCGTCGAAGCCACCAAAGGCCAATGAAGCCAGGAGAAAGAAGATGACACAGGAGCTTGTCATGGACGCAACCGCGTATGATCTGTCCCAGCAGACGGCCGAGATCATGCGGCGCTACAACGACGTATTCCAACGCCATGATCCTTCGGCACTCGCCGAGCTGGTGGCTGAGGATTGCCTGATCGAGAACACCGTTCCAGCGCCGGACGGCGCCCGTTATGCCGGTCAAGCGGCGTGCGTCGGGCTTTGGACGGCGATAGCAACCCAGGCCGGCACGCGCTTCGATATCGAGGAAACCTTCGTTGCCGGCGACCGGGCAACGATCCGCTGGCGCTATTTCATGACCGACGGCAATTCGCTGCGCGGCGTCAACCTCATGCGCGTGGCCGACGGGCGGATCGTCGAAGCGATGGGCTATGTGAAGGGGTAGCGTGCCCGAGCAATTCCCCGAAAGCGCATAACGGCTTTTCGCCCGGAATAGCGCAACAAAGGGGAGCGGATCAGCGAGACTGAACCGCTCCCCGTGGCGCTACCGATCGGCCAGCGCCAGCTTCGCGCCGAGCATGACGAAGGCGCCGGCGAAGGTCCGGCGCATCCAGGTCAACACCATTGGCCGCGAGACGACGTGGCTGCGGATCGAGGCGGCGAAGATGCCGTAGCCGACGAAAACCACGAAGGTCAAAAGCATGAAGACGGAACTCAGTTCCAGCATCTTCGACAGCGCATTGGGCTCGGTGGTGCTGACGAATTGCGGCAGGAAGGCGAAGAAGAAGATCGACAGTTTCGGATTGAGCACGTTGACGAGGATACCGGTGGCAATCACCTTGCCGGCCGAGCGCGGCGTCACACCCTGCTGGACGCTGAGGCCGCCCTTCTCCTTCAGCGTGTTCCAGGCCATGTAGAGCAGGTAGGCGACGCCGAGATATTTCAGCGTCTCGAAGGCGAGCGCACTGGTGTGCAGCAGCGCCGCCAGGCCAGTGATGGCGGCGGCCATGTGCGGGATGATGCCGAGCGTGCAGCCGAAGGCGGCGATGACGCTGGCCCGCGCACCGCGCGAGAGGCCGGCGCTCAGCGTGTAGAGAACGCCGGTGCCGGGCGAAGCCACGACGATCAGCGACGTCAACAGAAATTCGATGCTCACGATGGTTCCTCCGGCACCCGACCCGGCCAGGAACGTATCGGGCTGCGGGTCGGCGCACAAGCGGAGGCGATTGGAGATTGGCTACACCGGCAATCCGAGCGCTCGGCGTGCCATCAGACACTCCTCGTCGCCGGGCATACAGGCGCGACAGACGTCCGGCCGGACGTCGTAGATGCCGCAAGCGGTCGACTTGCCGATCTCGCCGGACAGCGCCGAACAGCGCACGCCCTCGCAGCGCATGCCTGACAGGTCAGATGCGACATATTTTTCCGGGATACGGTCGAGCTGTGCGTCATCCTCGGTGGAAAAGCGCGGCCACTCGGCCGAATAGGAACAGCATGCACCGCAGCTTTGGCAATCGAAGGTGCCCTGTTGCGACGACAAAACGCTTGCGGCGGCCACCAGGGCGGACAGCCCTGGCGCGGCGGGGTTGCGATCGGCGTCTTGCGGCAAGGCGCTATTTCTTCTTAGCCGTCTTGCCCTTCGGCGAATCCGCCGGCGACTTGAACAGATCGGTCGCGGCCTCCGTGGCGTCGCCGGCTTTCGGCGCGGCAACCGGCTTGGCCGGTTTTGCCGCGGCACCCGAGGCTGCCGGCTGATCCTTGGAGGAGAATTTTATGGCCATGTCAGTCCTCGTCGGCGAAGCGCGATGATGGGGCGCGCGGATTGCGCAGGCGGCCGATCAGCGCCGAAACGGCCGTGATGTTCATTTCCTCGGGCGACCAGTTTTTCACCGCCTCGATGTGATGGGCCGCCAGCTCGCGATGCGTGCTGCCGCTGTAGGCGGCGTCCTGGTAAGTCACCCGCTCATGGGTCTTGGCGTCTTCACGGACATATTCGATCAGGTAATTCGGGCATTCGGCGCGGCCGCGCACGCCGACGCGCACCTGGGCATCACCGTGGGCACGCTTGCAGCGTTCGAGCTTTTCCAGCACACGCCGGACGAATTCGACCGGCTTGTCGAGGCCTTCGACCATGTCGGCAATGGTTGCGTCGGCGGCGATCGGTGTTGGCGGTACGCGTTTGGTGGCCATCAGCGTCTTCCGGCCCGCTTCGGCAAAGCGGCTAGCGCGGCGGCGGCGGCCATCTCGTCGGCCTCCTTCTCCAGGCGCAATTCGCGCAGACGCGCGGTCTTGGCTTCGCGTGCCTCGCTGACGGCGTCGCGCTCGGAATTGATGCGGTTGAGCGACATCGACTGGGTTTGCGTCTTGCTGAACAGGGACACGGCCTGATCGACGGTTGTCTTTGAACTGGTGGTCAAATCTTTCTCCTGTCAGGAGCCTGTGCCGATGGAGCGAGACCGGGTCTTCGGTCAGGATCACGCACAAAGCAATACGCGCGGCGAATTCAAATTGCTGGAGCGTCCCTTAGCACGTCCAGGCCGGCACGCAGCGCACTTTCGGCGGCAAGGCGCGCAAAATGAAAAAGGCCAGGCACCGCCTGACCTTCCATGAGAGCGTCGCGCAACCAGACGACATCCAAAAGGATGCCCCGGGGGTGCACGGGAACGCCCTGCTTATGCACATGATATGCCGTGGAAACTCAGGTCTCCGCGGCCATGCGCCCGAATTCGCCACTCACCGGTGCCAGTACATCCGTGGTCACCGGGAGAGCTGAATTCGTTTTTCAGGCCGCCTTCAACTGGTCGGCGGACATCTTGCCCGACTTGTTGTCGCGGACCATCTCGTAGCCGAGCTTCTGGCCCTCGACGATGTCGCGCATGCCGGCGCGCTCTACGGCCGAGATGTGGACAAAAACGTCGGCCGAGCCGTCGTCAGGCTGAATAAAACCAAAACCTTTGGTGGCGTTGAACCATTTAACTGTGCCGGTGCTCATGACGAACCCTTTCCATGGCAAATATTCGTTCGACGCCATGCGGATGCACAACGTCGTTTGTCCCGATTTTTGATGTGGGAAGTTCGTCAAAGGCGCGCTCGAAAGCGCGGATAACAAAAGTCAGTCAAACAAATATCGACGATTTGCTTGTAGGCTTCTTTTGGTGCGCTGTCAAATTTGCATAAAGCCACAGCTGCGGAATTCTTCCAAAACACCTGACCAAAACACCTGGCATGACGGCAAAGGGGGCGCCAAACAGCGCGCTTGCGCCACCTTGGAAAAATTTCGCGGCACCTCTGGAACCATCTGCGCAGACGCGCATTTATTCCGTGTCATCAGCAGTTCATGAGAGCAATCGAATAACAGTTTGATGGCAAAGACGCCCCCCGCACGATAAAAGGTGCGAGGGGCGTTTTCGTTTGGATCCTATTCGTCCGGGCCGGGTTCCGGCCACGTCTCCCTGCCCGCCTCGGCATACCAGTGGCGCATCGCCGGCGTTGCCAGCACGGCGTCGACATAGGCGCGCGTATCCGGCGCCAGCGTGCCGCCATAGGTATCGAAACGGGTGACGACAGGCGCATACATTTCCCAGATGATCTTGCCATTGTGATTCAGCACCGGCACCTGACCGGTCGGCGACACTTTTGCCAGATTGGCAAAGGTTTCAGGCGTGCGCAGCCGCACCAAACGTTCCTCGAACGGGATCTCCAGATGCCTCATCGCCACCCAGGGCCGCAGCGACCATGAGGAGAAACACTTGTTGCCGATATAGAGCGTAAATTCTGCCATTTTTCTCCCCGTACGCACGGTCAGCCAAAATCCTTTGGCCGGCGCGTGTTCAAACCCAACTCACCGACCTTGCCTCAGGCGGCGGCCGCGCGACCTGATCTGGCGTCCGGGCGACGCCTGGAACCTAACCGACGCCGGCTCGTTAGCTACCCGCAATGAATTCCCCCGAATTCAAAAATCCTAGGAGATGCGCAAAAATGGTGAACAAGGATCAGGTTGCGGGCGTGGCCAAGCAGGTCAAGGGCTCGGTCAAGGAAGCCGCAGGCAAGGCAACCGGCAACAGGCAGACCCAGGCCGAAGGCACGGGCGACAGGATCGCCGGCAAGGTGCAGAAGGCCTATGGCGACGTCAAGGACAAGGTCAAGAAGGCGCTCTGATCCGACATCGAGAAACGCGCTTTATCGAGGGAAAGGCGGCCGCGAAGGCCGCCTTTTTCAGGTGCTCCAGCCCTTGCTGAAAGCATCGGTGAAGGCGACCTCGCCATGATCGCCGGTCGCCTCGCCCAGCACCACGTCCATGCCGTTGCTGGTCACCCTGGCCAGCGCGAAACCGCCCATATAGGCAGCCTTCGGCTTGAACAGGTCGATCCCGTCCCTGCGATAGACCAGCGGCGTTTCGTGCTGGTGGCCGTGGAAAATGCCGACGACATTGTAGCCCTTCAGCGCCGCCAGCAACGCCTGCCGGTCGGCCTCGCCCCACCAGTGCGGCGCACCGGTGCCGTCATCATCGAAGTGCCTGTTGGCGGCATCCCAGCGTTCCACCGAGAAAGTGTCCCAGCCATAATGCTGGAACAGGACGACCGGACGGCCGTCCGCCGCATAGGTCGCCAGGTCCTGCTTCAGCCATGGCAGGCTGCTCTCGGCACCGTGGCCGGTATCGCCGGCGAAACGATGCGTCTGGATCAGATGCAGGCCGCCCCAGTCCCAGGAGTAGCAGTCGGTGTCGACATCATAGTCGGTGGCCGGCACTGGCGGCTTGAAGAACACGCCGGCGCGATGGTTGACCTCGACATAGTCGCGCAGTTCGCGCCGGTACCAGTCGACATGGTGCGGCGGCCCGTTCTGGTCGAGATCATGGTTGCCGAGCCCGACATAAACCGGCATGTGCACGCGATCCGGACCGACGCCCTGGCTGTAGCGCTGGCTGAACTGGAGCAGTTGGGTGCCCTCGCTCGGCTGGGTGATCTGGCCGCCGCCATCGTCGGTGATGTCCCCGCCGACAACGAGGCCAAGCGGCGCGCCGATGCGGCTGCCGGCTGAGCGCAGGCGAGTGGCAACGCCATTGATTTCAGTCGGCCAATCCTTGTCCTCGAGGGCATTCAGCGCCGCAACATTGCGCAGCAGCGCGGCATCGGTCTTGCCTTCCTGCAGGCAGTTGGGGCTCAAGCCGCTCGCCATGCGGCAGGCATGGACATCGGCGATGAACAGGAAGGTGGCGTCGATGGACTGGACGCGCTGGCCGGTCTGGCCGAAGGCCGGGCGCGACAATGCACCGGCCACGGCAAATCCTGCAGCCTGTACCAGGAAGTTGCGTCGGGAAAGCGATCCGATCGAACGGCGATTCATCATCTGCTGATTCAGCATGGACAGCAGCCGGTCGTCCAGCGCCTCTGCGCCATCATCGACATGACGCCACGGGTCTGGCATGTCTCGCTTGCGCAAGCGGAGGAGGAAAAATGAAAGCCGCACCTATCTGCATGATCCTGGCCGCGATGTTGTGCGCGAGCACCGCGCATGCCGCCGGTTGCGTCGATGCCAAGTCCGCCAGGAAGGGTTTCGTTCTGGCCAGACCCGGCATCCAGAGCGAATTTCGGCCCGTGGCCGGCGGGATGATGTCGGTTGCCAACACCTACGAATCGCAATCGCCCCAGACCCAATATCTGTTCGCCGGCCTGATCGAGGTGTTTCGCGACAGCGACACCGGCCGCCAGGCGATGATCCCGTTTTCCGATCTGCGAAAGCTGTTCCCGCTGAAGGCCGGGGCAAAGGCCACGATAGAGTTCGTCGAGCTGTCGCCGAACAAGCCGCCGAAGGGCACCAAGACGCTGAGCCTGATCGTCAAGGGCAAGGAAACATTCCGTCTGGGCGATTGCAAATACAATGTCCTGGCGGTCAAGGAGACCTTCAAGAACGGCGCCGGCGAGACGCTGGATTCATTCACCGCCCTCTATGCTCCCGATCTGCAAGCCGCGCTCGCGCGGCGCTACGATGAAGGCACCAGTTCGGAATCCGTCAACGGCTACGAGACGATCAAGCCGCTGGCCGAGTAGGTAAGAGCCCAGGCTTCTTCGCTTCCCCCTCGTGTCAGCCAGAGCGAAGCCGCAAGGTCGAGAGAAGTGGCTGCGTCGCGATCCTGCACACCCCCCTCTGTCCTCCCGGACATCTCCCCCGCAAGGGGGGAGATTGGCTGTCACACCGGCTTTCGCCAATCTCCACCGGTGAAGGTACGAGCGAGCGCCGATGCTGCAGATCTCCCTCCTTGCGGGGGAGATGGCCGGCACGCCAGAGGGGGGTGCTGTCCCGCCGACATCAAATAATTCTCGGCCGTGGCAGTATCCTGTTGCGTCGCCTGGCTGCCAATCCGCCCTGCGATGGCGACGGCGCGCTGCGCTCCAGCCCCGCCAGGCAATCCCGCAGCACACCGGCATCCTGCGCCGTCTTGGCCATCGACATCGCCCCGGAATAGGCGGCGACCGTCAGCGCGGCGAAGCGTTCGGGGTCCGTGCCCTCGTCCTTGCCCGCCTGCTGGTCGGCACGCACCTTGTCGGCAATCGCCTGCCGCCACCCGCCAAAGATACCGGCAAGGGCAAGGCGGAAATCGGGATCGGCAAGCGACAGTTCGTGCGCCAGATTGTTGAGCGGGCAGCCGCGCACGAACCCCTGCTGCTCCAGTTCCGCCGCCACGGCCTCGAACACCGAGCGCACGCCCTCGCGCACTGACGCCGCCGCCAGCATCGGCGCGATCCATGTCTCTTCGACCGCTGCCGCCACACGCTCGTCGATCACAGCCAGCGCCAGCGCCTTCTTGGTCGGGAAATGGTGATGCAGCGCTCCGCCGCTGACATCAGCCGCCGCCATCAGGTCGCCGATGCTGGAGGCGTGATAGCCGCGCGCCTGGAACGCGTCCTCGGCGACATCGAGCACTTTCTTGCGCATGCCTTCAGGGTCGTTGATGCGTTTTCCCGGGCGCGGTTTTGGCTGGACGGTCATCTCTGCTGACATTGCCGAACTTTAGCATGTTGACAAAACAGGACAACCGGTCTGTTTTGAAAACAGGACGATCACCCTGTTTTAAGGAGAGTGCCGGATGAACCTGCCCCGGAACGTCGCGCCGAAACCCACGGCGCTCGCCTCGCCTGTCGTCGAGTTGCGGCAATACACGCTGAAGCCCGGCCGGCGCGACACGCTCATCGGCATCTTCGACGGCAGGCTGATCGAGGGCCAAGAGGACGCCGGCATGACCATCATCGGCCAGTTCCGGGACCTCGATCGGCCTGACATGTTCGTCTGGATGCGCGGCTTCGACGGCATGGATGCGCGGAAAAATGCTCTCGCCGCTTTTTATGGCGGGCCGGTCTGGGCGGCGAACAGCCATGCGGCCAATGCGACGATGATCGATTCCGACGATGTGCTGCTGCTCAAGCCGGCGTGGCCGGGCGCCGGCTTCGACCTCGCGGGCAAGCAGCGGCCAAGTCTGGCCGATGACGAAAAGCCCATTCAAAACAAACCGCTGACCGGCATCGTTGTCATCGCGATTCATCATTTGCAGCCCGGCACGGAGGCTGATTTCGCCACTCGCTTCGAGACTGAGACGGCGTGCCTGATGACGGCCGACGCACGTCTGCTCGCCGCTTTCGTTACGGAGCATGCCGAAAACAGTTTTCCGCGCCTGCCGGTACGGGCTGATGAAAACGTCTTCATCAGCGTCATGGGCTTTGCCAGCGCCGAGGCGCATGCCCGCCGCAAAGCTGCCCTCGCCGCCTCGCCGGCATGGCAGGACTTTTGGCAGGCCGCGCAGCTCGGCCTGACCAAACCAACGGAGACTTTGCGGCTGTCGCCGACATCGCAATCACTGGTCGGGCGCTATTCCTAAAGCGCGTCGACGCGCTTTAGGAATAGGCCTTTTTTGTGCATGTCGTTCTCCCAAAACCGGGGGCACTTTTGGGCGACATGCATCAGACTTCAAACGCCTCGATGATGGCCTTGGCGACGAGGCCTGGATCTTCCCAATGCGGGTTGTGGCCACAGCTCTCGGCCCGAACGAAGACGGCTTCTGCAAGAGCGGATTGCAACGCCTGCTGGTGCGCCTCGCCGAACAGCGGGTCGCACGCGCCGGCGATGATCAGCGTCCGGGCCTGCACGGCCCGCGCAGCATCGGTCAGGTCGGCGCGGCGGATTTCCTCGAGAATCGCGCGCCAGCGCGGGGTCGGCATCGCCGAGGCCTCTTGCGCCAAGCCGGTGAGAAAGGCTGCGGGCACCTCGGGACGACAGGCATGCCACCAGGCATAGAACGGATCGGCCGGCGATATCGGGTCGCGCAGCGCCTCAACGCCTGTGACCAGCGGATGACCCGGCGCGAAATCGGGCTTCAACGTGCCGGCCAGGACCACCAGCCCGCCGATCAACTCCTTGTGCCCCGCAGCCAAAGCGACAGCCACCATGGCGCCCAGCGAATGGCCGACGACGACCGGTCGGTCGAGTTGTAAACTCTGGATCAGCCCGGCGATATCATCGGCAAGATCGGCGATGCCGCAGTGCTTGCCAGCGTGCGAGGCGCCGTGGCCGCGCAGATCCGGCATGATCAGACGGCGGCCGGCCAGATATGGCACCAGAAGCGAAAAACTGCGGCTGGTGTCGGTGAAGCCGTGCACCAACAGAAGTGCCGGCTCGGCGCCCGATATCTCGACATAGGCGATGTCGAGATCGCCGACAGTGACGAACTGCTTGCGGCCGGCCCAGGCGCCCTGCTCCGCCATCACATCCTACTTCGGCAAGTCATCGAGCGCGGCCGCTCTCACAGGCCGAGCTTTTCCTTGACTGCGGCGAGGCCCGGCTTGCCGTCAAAAGTGGTGACCCCGGCGAGCCAGGCGTCGAGGCGGCTTTTGTTCGCCATGATTGCCTTCAGCGCACCGTCCTCCGGCTTCATGCCGTCATTGATCAGATACCCCATGCCGACATTCTCGAAATCGATGTCGAAGACGAGATTCCCGAGGAATTGCGCGACGTTCGGGCACTGCTCAAGATAGCCCTTGCGCACCTGCGTCGTTACCGTCGCGGCACCGAAATTCGGGCCGAAGAACTTGTCGCCGCCGGTCAGATATTTGAAGTCGTACATCGTGTTCATCGGATGCGGCGCCCAGCCCTGAAAAACGATGAACTGCTTTTCCTTGATCTCGTAGCCGACCTCCGACAGCATGCCGGCTTCGCTGGACTCGACCACCTGCCATCCGTCCAGGCCAAAGGCCGGATCGGCGACGGCGTCCATCATCAACTGGTTTGAACCAGGCTCGATGCCGTACATTTTCTTGCCGAACTTGTCGGCGAATTTGTGCAGATCGGAAATGTCCTTGACGCCGGCATCCCAAGCGTAGGTCGGGACGGCGAAGGTGTATTTGGCGCCCACGAGATTGACGCGCACATTCTCGACAGAGCCGTCCTTCTTGTAGGGCTCGTAATAGGTGACCATGGCCGGATCCCAGTAGCCCAGGAACAGGTCGAGATCCTTGTTCTTCATGCCCTCGTAGATGACGTTGATGCCGAGCACCTGGCTTTGCGGCTGATAGCCGAGCGCCTCCAACAGGACGTTGGCGACCCCGGTGGTGAAGGCAAGGTCGTTCCAGCCGGGTTCGGCCATGCGGACCGTCTTGCACTGCTCGGCCTCGGCAGCTTGGGCCGCATGAGAGGCCAACATGAGGGCGGCCAAACAGACGCCGTTTGCAAGGATGCGCAACATTTCGGGTTCTCCTCATTGTGAAATTGACCAATTGGTCTTTTTATTGTCCCATGGGTCAATCCTTGATCTGAGCGGACGAAAATGTCAACGTGGATTCGCGATGCATGGACCGATCCCGTGAAACTCAAGCGTCTCAGTGAGATCCGCCGCAAGGAGCTGCGGCAGGCGGCCTTCGCGGTGCTGGAGCGCGAAGGCATTGCCGGTGCGACCCTGGAAAAGGTGGCGGCGCAGGCCGGTGCCTCCAAGGGCATCGTGCTGCACTATTTCCGCAACAAGCAGGAATTGTTCGAGCACGCGATGCGCGAGGCAAACGCCGTCCTGTGCCAGGCGGTGATCGCGCGGCTTCGCCGGGCGCGTACGCCGATGGAGCGCATGGATGCCGTGATCGAGGGCAATTTCGAGGAGCATCTGTTCCAGCCGCCTCTGTGCCATGCCTGGCTGTCGCTCTGCGCCGAGGTGCCGCGCGACGAGAAGATGGCCCGCATCCAGAGGGTGATCCACGCGCGCATGCGCTCGAACCTGTTGTCGGGCCTGCACGGCCTCGCCTCGCCTGGAGACGCCGACGACATCGCGCTTGGTGTCACGGCGCTGATCGACGGACTTTGGCTGCGGCTCGGCCTGCAACCGGGCAGCGTGTCGCGCGAACAGGCGGTCCGCCAAGTCAAGAATTATGTCGCGGGACGGCTGGCTTTGGGGGAGCTTGCGACCGCCGGCGCTTAAACCAGACTCGGCTGGCCTGCCGGATGGCAGCGGTCGAAGTTCATACCGTGGGATAGGCTGACGGCTTGACCTTGGCCGCCACTATACGGTGCTCTCGACGAGGCAAATCCCTCGGAGCGTCCAATGAGACTTCACAACAAGCGCGCGCTGGTCACCGGTGGGTCGGACGGTATCGGCCTGGCGATCGCCGAGGCCTTTTTGCACGAGGGTGCGGACGTGCTGATCGTCGGCCGCGACACCAAAAAGCTCGACGCCGCCCGCAAGCATCTTGGCGGTAATGTCGAGACGCTGTCAGCCGACCTTGCCACATCGGCCGGCATCGCAGCCGTCATCGAGCAGGTGGAGAGATCCGGTTGGCCTCTCGATATCCTCGTCAACAATGCCGGAGTGGCTTTCCTGGTGCCGTTCGAGACCGTCAGCGTGGCGCAGTTCCAAGAATCCTTCGCGCTCAATGTGGCGGCGGTGTTCTTCCTCACGCAGGGCCTGCTGCCGCATCTGGCAGTCGGCGCATCGGTGATCAACATCTCGTCCTATTTCGCCAACAAGATGATCCCGAAGCGGCCGTCGAGCCTCTATTCCCTGTCGAAGGGCGCGCTGAACTCGCTGACCAAGTCGCTGGCCTTCGAACTCGGCCCGCGCGGCATCCGCGTCAACGCCATCGCGCCCGGCACGGTCGACACCGCCATGCGGCGCAAGACCGTCGACAATTTGCCGGCCGAGGCAAAGGCGGAGCTGAAGGCCTATGTCGAGCGCAGCTATCCGCTCGGCAGAATCGGCCGCCCCGACGATCTGGCCGGGATGGCTGTTTACCTGGCCAGCGACGAGGCGGTATGGACCAGTGGCGGCATTTTTTCGATCGACGGTGGGTATATGGCGGGGTGATCTGCTTTCTCCCCCCTTGAGGGGGAGATGTCGCCAAAGGCGACAGAGGGGGTCGGTTCGACGGGACGCGACCTCCTATCGCCGCGGAGGAGGCTGGCGCTCCACGTGAGGCGACCCCCTCTGGCCTGCCGGCCATCTCCCCCTCAAGGGGGTGTTTGGACCGGAGAGATCGCGAACAGGTGTGCGAGGACATCGCGAACAGTTTGGCGTGCTTTGCGCCGGGAGGTTCGCGATGCC
>NZ_JAMYMR010000036.1:0-55459 GCF_040318635.1 Mesorhizobium sp. M1066 | reverse complement strand
TCAACAACAGTGCGCTTCAAACTCTCGCTGTGTTTGGACATGAAAACCCCCGAAGGTTGATGTCCAACTTTCGGGGGTCAGTTCAATGGTCTGGGCGTTCGCCAAGAAGGGGTGAGGGGCGGAAGCCGCGCTCCATCGTGTTGATGGCCAGGCAGTCTCGCTGGACACTTGACCGGATTCGCCGACA
This sequence comes from Mesorhizobium sp. M1066, assembly GCF_040318635.1. Taxonomy (NCBI): domain Bacteria; kingdom Pseudomonadati; phylum Pseudomonadota; class Alphaproteobacteria; order Hyphomicrobiales; family Phyllobacteriaceae; genus Mesorhizobium; species Mesorhizobium sp. M1066. The sequence goes on along the minus strand of NZ_JAMYMR010000036.1, from coordinate 55,272 downwards.
GTGACCTACTTCGAATTCGAGGAGGCGTTCGCGAATGGACATTCGAGCCACATTGACGGAGCTATGTAAGGCCTTCAACGCGCACGATCTCGATCGCATTATGGCGTTCTTTGCCGACGACTGCGTTCTGGAGTCGGACGTGTGAAGACCTTGAAGCGAGAGGACATGCTACGCCACGCGACTTTGCAGGCGATCCGTGAGGCGAAATCGTGATGTTACGAACGCCAATGAAGTAGGCCCGCCTGACAGCCCACGTCCTAAAACACACCACCGATGCCTATCCCCCCACTAATGTCTGGTGGGGGGGCTATGGGGCGTTGCGGGACGGCCTGCGCGCGTTTCGCCGCCTTGCGGCTGGGACCGGTTTGCGAAGGTCCGTTGTCCGACGCGACTTTAGCCGGCTTGGCCTTGACGATGACCGGCTGCTTGCAGATTCTGCCGGAACGCAAAAAGAGATCGCCGAGCAATCCGACGGTCGGCTCGGTCGTGGGTGCGATCTGTTTGGTATTTTTGTAGTAGTCGGTGAGGGCACGGATGGAGCCTGTGCCCCAATCGCCATCAACTTGCATCCGGTAGCACCCCAGGCGACGAAGTTCGGTCTGAATGCTGCGCGCAAGACCGCCTGCCTTGTCCTTTTCCGCTTCGCCCGCCGAGGCGCCGACGATGAGAGTTTCGAGGCCGGAGACGACGCTCTGGCGAGCGACTGCAACGCTTTCGGTTGAAGACAGATTGGCGACCCGAGTGCCGACCGGCTCCGCTGAACCGCCTGACGGTGCCGGAATCTCGACGGACCGCAGCGTCTGTCCGACGATGAGCACGGCTGTCTGCAGGTCGTTGGAGGCGAGCTCTATCTGCAGCTTCTTCTTGGCGTATGGATCGGACAGGATGCGCGACAGGCTGGCGCTCAACTGCGCCGGATCGAGCATCTGCTGTTCGGTGAAATAGAATTGTTCACGCAGGTTCGACTGATCCCACGGAACCTGGCGGCCGACGGTGAGCGCCTCGGTCTCGTTGCGGACGCGGATCATCATGTCCGAAATGCTCAAGCCAGGAATTTCGACGTTTTTCAGAAGCGCAGTGGTGAACGGGCTGTTTTCGCCTGTCCCGTCGACGGTGACGTTCCCGGGCTGGGTGGCGAAGGCGACAAACGTGTTTTCGCCGACCTCGACCTGCGCCAGACCGTTGGAGATGTTGGCGCCGCTGCCCAGCGGATTGTTGCGGCAGGCATCAAGGAAGATGAAGGTCTGACGGCCGCGACTGGCGAATTTGGCGATCACATCATTCAGCTTGACGGCGTGCGCCGTCAGCTTGTCCAGGTTTTCCGGATCGGGCGTATCGATCGGTAGCAGGTAATTTTCGCCCTGCACCTGCATGCCGTGGCCGGCGTAGAAGATCAGCACGGCGCTGCTTTCGGGCAGCTTCGCCTCGGCGTCATGGAAAAGCTTGACGAAGCCATCGGCGGTAAGATCGGTTCCAGTCAGAACCTCAAAGTTCAGCCGCTTCAGGCTGTCGGACAGTTTCGTCGCATCGTTGACCGCGTTGGCGAGGTGCTCGAGACGCTTGCTCTGGTAGTTCGTGTTGCCGATGACGATCGCCAGCCGGTTGCGCGGCTGTAATGAGGCGTTCTGTTCGACCGCGGCGCGAACGTCGATCGTGCTCAAAATCGCGAAAAGCATGAGCAGCGGGATGCGCAAGTATCCGTGGCGGTGGGTCATATCGGCATGCTCGTTCCAGCCTGCGTCAATCTTGATCCGGCGGCCTTCGAACGCACCAGACGCAAACGCAATCCTGCCCGAGCGTTTGAACCCCGTGCCGCCAAAGGCCCGCAAATTTTTATACCAAGTATCCTGTCAAAGATAGGAAAAAGGGATTTGTATGCAGTCATTGGACCGTGGAGGGCTCGATGCCGACCAAGATCAACCTCGCGCTGCCGGTTTACGGAGCAGCCTACAAAAGCGTATTCGTTCGCAGCCTTTTTGCGGCCCTGACTCACGAAAGCCTTTCCAGCTACGCGTTCACGCTGTCGGAAATCGAGTACACGGATATACCGTTTTCCCGGAACTATCTGCTCACGAATTTCTACTACAAGAAGCTGGACTGCAGTCACATGCTGATGATCGACAGCGACATGGGCTTTTCGCCCGATCTCATTGCCGCGATGCTGGCGCTCGACAAGCCTGTAGTCGGCACTTTGTATCCGCGGCGTCTGGTCGACCTTCGCAAACTTCACTCGCTGTCGAAACTGCCGTTCGACAAGGCCTTTGCGCAAAGCCTGGAGTTCCTCGGAACCATCATCGAACCGCGGCAGGAGATGGGCGGCTTTGTCCGGGTATCGCTATGTGGCACGGGTATCTTCTTGGTTTCGCGCGACTGCGTCGCCAGGATAATTGAGAAACTGCCCGAAACGGTGAACCGGTCGCGCTACAGAAACAACAAATACGCCGCACAGTTCGAGAGCTTTTTGACGCCATTTTCGAAGATCGTGACGCCGGACGTGGACTTGCCTACCGATTTTTCTTTTTGTCATCGCTGGGCCCAGCAGTGCGGCGGGGAAATATGGGCAAGTTACGACCGCAAGGTTGCCCACGCGGGAAGCCTGACCGTTTCGGCAGCCTATTCTGACCTTTAGACGTTCCCGTCCTTGTACGGCGCTGTACTGCATGTGAGCGGTTCAATTTGAGTTCGATAGTGACCTTGTCGCCACACATGACCTTATAGTGGCCTGAGAGCGAACGCCTAACCATTGCCGACGAGCAGCGCGCTGCGTACACTGCCTGTCAGTCAAGTCAACGAGCCCCATTGAAGGGCCGGTGATTTATTGTAATTGCCTTAACTGTGACGGTATCGATTCTCGTAAGGTGGGATCGAATGAGAGTGCCGCGCGAGGCCTATCAATTGGCGGGTGTTTCGTTGCTTGCGTTAGCGGCGGCATCCACGTTGCAGATATCTGGCGCGGAAGCGTGCTCGGCTATCGCAAGCGGTGCTGGTACAACAGTCGGCTCAGGCATCTCGGCCGAAACGACGTTCGAAACGACATCGGTCACGGTCGAGTGCAGCACAACTGGAAACGTCCAGGATGTCGGCGGCGTATTCACGACGGGGTTCGCGGGATACAAGGGGCAAGCCAACGACTCGTCGACAGTCATCGTCAACGATTATGACGGAAACGGCGATGACATTGTTAGCATCTTTGGCGGTATCCTGGACAACAGCACGCCTACCCCCATCATAAGTGGCCTGCCGCCGGTAACGTCATCGGCAACGACATCCTTGCAGTCGGCAGAGGGGACCCTCGAACTCTTTGGCGGCAACGACCGGTTCGAGATGTCCTATGGGGATTTGTCGGGCGATCCGTTCGCCCCAAATGTCGACGCCAATCTCGACGCCGGGGCGGGCGATGACACCGTTATCATCCAGGCCGGCAGCATCCACGACATCGATCTTGGAGATGGTGTCGACAGTGTCGTGATATCCGGCAGCGGCACACAGGTCGGCAATGTGACCGGTGGCATCGGTAACGACCTGATATCGGTCGGTATCCTCGAGGTCGAGGAAGGCGTTTTTTTCAGCGAGCCAATCGTCGGTATCATCTCTGGGGGTGAGGGCGGTGATACCATTACCATAGGGGGAGGCAACGTCGAGGCCGTGGATGCCGGGGCCGGCGACGACCAGGTCAGCATCGGCGGCAATACCGTAATCGAATTGGATATCGATGGAGAGGCCGGCAACGACACAATAACGGTCAGTGGCAACGCCACCATAGGCGGCAGCATTTTCGGCAACGATGGCAACGACACCGTCAACATCAACGGTGGAACCATCGGCACAACCACATCGCCGGGCATCGTTGATCTTGCGGGCGGCGCCGAGATTTTCAACATGACCGCGGGCCATGTGACCGGCTCGGTGTTCGGCGAAGGCGGCGGCAACACCTATACCGTCAGCGGCGGCACGGTCGACGGCTCGATCTATGCCGGCAGCCAGGACGACAGCGTATCGATCTCGGGCAACGCCAGTGTCGGCATCGACCCAGGTGAGGGTGGGGAGGGCACGGATTCTGTCGGGCTGGAGGATGGTGACGACACCTTCGACATGACCGGCGGCACTCTCGCGGGTGCGGTAAGCGGTGGTGCCGGCAATGATGTGATTACGCTGCGCGGCGGCACCATAAACAGTTTTCTGGAAGGCAACGACGGCAACGATCAGATATTTGTCTCCGGCGGCGTGCTTGCGGGAGAGGTCATCGGCGATGTCGGTGACGATCTGATTGTCATCAGCGGCGGCGCCATCGGATCCAGCGTTTCCGGCGGCGCCGGCTTCGACAATGTCTCGGTCACCGGCGGCACCATCACGGGCGGCATCGACGCCGAGCATGTCCATCTGTCGGGCGGCACGATCGGCGGTAACATTACCGGTCTTGGTCCCGACACGCTCGTGATCGACGGCATCGGTGCGGTTGACCCACTCAATTTGAGCGATGGCGTTCTGTTCAGCGGCACGGGCGCCAATGGCACCATCACCGGCACCGATCTCGCTGCCGGCGGCAAGAGCCAGAACTTTACCGGCTTCGACAATTTTTCCTCCGACAATTCCACGCTGCGCTTCAACGGCGGCATGCAAGGCATCAACCAGCTCAATCTCGGCAACGGCTCGACGCTGTTCATCAACGGCAACGTCACCATGCCGGGTTCGATTATCGCGACCACGAGTTCGCTGATCGACATGCGCAATGGTGTCGCTGGCGATGTGTTGACGCTAGGCGGCCTCACCCTCGACGGTGCCAGCATCGGCCTCGACATCAACCAGCAGACATCTCAGTCGGATCAGCTCGTTGCCGATGCGTTTTCGGCAACCGGCGCCAATACCATCATCGTCAACCTGCTCGGCACGCCGCAATTTGCCGAGCCGACCGACATACCGCTCATTGTTTCGACCAACGGCCCGGTCACCGGGACGTTCAGCGTCGCAGGCGTGCCCGGCACACCGGGTTCGCTTTTTACCTATGAGATCGTCACAGGCCCGAATGGCAGCGTGTTCCTGCGTGCCACGCCAGTCAATTTTGGCATTGCGGCGGCGCCGACCAGTGCCACCAACGCCGGCGCGGTCACGGTGGCAATCGACGCTCTCTACGGCATAAACCGCGACGCGCTCGACGCTGACCTCAACCTTTCGCCCGCATCCGGATCTGGAATGGTGCCGGTTTCGGAGAGCTTCGGGGTATTTGCCTCCGGCCAGTTCGCCCATACCGAGCATGACGGCTACAACATCACTGGCGGAGGTTTGAACGGCTCCGCCCCGAGCTTCGATGCCAATGATTTTTCGGCCGCCATCAGCCTTGATTTCAATGCCGCCAAACACTTCCAGTTCGACAATGAGTATGGCCTGAACATCGGCGTTTTCGCCGGCTACGCCTCGACAGACGTCAACCTCGGCGCGTTTCGGGGATTTGATGCCATCGGCGAAGGTACCAACAAGGCCGGGCTGTTCGGCGGCTACGTGTTGTTTCGCAGGAGCGTCGACTATGCGTTGGTCTCCGCCTCCGGCTTCATCGGCGGAAGCGACGTGACGAACGGCGTGCTCGGCACCACCGGCAGCTATGATACCAACGGCTATGCGGTTACGGCATCGGTCGGCCATATCTTCAAACTGGGGGACCGCACCCGTTTCGATCTGCGCGGCGGCCTGCTTGGCGTTTCGTTCCGCGGCGATCCCTATACAGACAGCGGCGGCAACGAGTTCGGCAAGAGCCAGCTTTCTTTTGGCGCGATCAAGCTCGAGCCCGGCATCTATGGCGATTACACGCTGAGCAACCACATGGTGTTCAGCCCCTATGCGCGGGGCGAATTGCAGCAGCGTGTCGGTTACAAGAACACCACCGAAATCGACACCAGGGAGATCAACTTCGACGATGCGGATTTTTCCGCCGCGCTGTCGACAGGCTTCAATCTGAAGATGTCGGACTCGACCACCGTCAACGGCGAAGTCCGTGGCAAGGCGTCTTCCGACAGTTCCACCATCGGCGCCAAGCTTGGACTGAAGATCGCCTTCTAACCAAGGGCGATGAACCCGAGATTTGCATCGCTCGGGAGTGGTGCACCGCACCACGCGAGATGCTCGCCAAGCGACAGCAAGTGTTCTATGCTCCTCGCTGAGAAATCGTGAACTGCTCTAGGCAGGGGTTCCATGTTCGAAGTCGTGGGAGTCTGGTGGAAAACACGGGCAAGAGGCTGGCTCGTTATAAACGCGCTTGGCTTGGTCGTTGCGTTTTTGGTGTTGATTTGGCCCGGACTGGGAACTGCGAACGCAGGGACGAACTGGACGCTGGACTCGACCGCTTCGGTCCTGACCTATCAGTCGGTCAAGAAGAACACGATCGTCGAAACCAACAAGATCAGGAATATTTCCGGTAGCCTCACCTCGGCGGGTGATGCGAGAGTCACCTTCGACCTCAATTCGGTCGATACAGGGGTTGACCTTCGCAACGTCCGCATGCGGTTCCTTTTCTTCGAGACATTCAAGTTTCCGTCCGCCGAACTGACCGCGACGGTAGATCCCGCCGCATTTGCCGACCTGGCGACCAAGCGACGCGTGAAGGCGGTTCTTCCGTTCCGTCTCAGCCTGCACGGGGTCGACAAGGATCTTCAAGCCAACATCGTGGTCACCATGATCAGCGACACCATGGTGTCGGTCGCTTCGGAGGCTCCTGTCGCCGTGCATGTGGAAGACTTCGGATTGCTGCCGAACGTGGATAAACTCCAGCAGGCAGCCAACGTGACCAATATTGTTCCCACGGCATCGGTTTCATTCGATTTCGTTTTCATCGCTGACGGCAGCAAGCCGGCTGTTGTCCAACCGGTTGCGGCGAGCACTGCCGATGTCGGGCCAGTCACCACCGATGCGGCGAAGACCAGCTTCAGCGACGAGGAGTGCCTCAACAGGTTCGCGGTGCTGTCGCGCACCGGAGCCATCTACTTTAGAACGGCGAGCGCGCGGCTCGATAGCCAAAGCCGGCCGCTGCTTGCTGAGGTCGTCGGTGTCGTGGGCAAGTGCCCGGGCCTTAAGGTCGAGGTTTCCGGACACACCGATTCCGACGGGTCGCCCATCGAGAACAAGCGCCTGTCGGAGCGAAGGGCCCAGGCGGTTGCCGACGCCATAGTTGCTGCTGGCATTCCGCGCACCCAGATCGCGGCGACTGGCTATGGCGAGGAGCGCCCGGTTGCCGACAACGACACGCCGAAGAACAAGGCGCTCAATCGGCGGATCGAGTTTTCCGCCACTAAGCTCGTCAACTGAGGGACGCCCTGTTGTCCCGGGTGGGTTTTGATATCGGCCATTGCGGTGGTCTTGTGCGCGCCATTGCGCTTGTAGCGCTGGCACTGCTTTTGACTTTGTCGGCCGCCAGTGCTGAACGCCGTGTTGCGTTGGTCCTTGGCAACTCGCATTATGAGCATGCGCCGGCGCTGACCAATCCGGTACGCGACGCCCACGCCATGGCCGAACGCCTCAAGAATCTGGACTTTGAAGTCGTTTCCGGCTTCGATCTGACCAAATTGCAGACCCAGACGACGATTGCACAATTCGCAAAGCAGGTGCGCGGCGCCGATATCGCCCTTTTTTTCTATGCCGGCCATGGGTTGCAGGTTTCAGGCAGCAACTACCTTCTTCCGGTCGACGCAGCACTCGAGGACGAGACTTCGCTCGATTTCGAGGCGGTGCCCGTGGACTTCGTCCTGCGGCAAATGTCGCGCGAGACCAGCATAAGGCTGATTTTTCTCGACGCTTGCCGTGACAATCCGCTTGCCGAAGTGCTGGCAAAGACCGCCGGCGTCAAGGGAGCAAGAAGCGGCCTTGCCGAAATTCCGATCGAGAATGGTGGCGCCGGCACGCTTGTCGCGTTCGCCACCAGTCCCAATCAGGTCGCCTTTGACGGGTCGGGCCAACATTCGCCGTTCGCTTCGGCGCTGCTGGCGCATATGGGCGAAACAAACGTTTCCATCACCGAAGCCATGAACCGTGTTACCGCCGATGTCTTCAAGGCAACCGCCGGCAAACAGCGCCCCTGGAGCAATGTCTCGCTGACCACTGAGGTCGTCCTGCACAAGATCGACCTCAACGCACCGCTGATCGTAGGCGAGGCGACCACTCAGGAATCGGAAGCCGGTTCGGATGGGCGAAACGCGGCAAACCCGTCTGGCGCCGACGACGCCCAACTTTCGCTCGATATGCTTCGTCAGAAAATCCCACGGCTTGCCTCCGACGAGCCTATCTTTTTTGACCATCCTGTCGATTTCGGCGATCCGGAAATCGACGGCAAGAGCATTGCGGAGCTGATCAAGGGCAAGCCACGCTTCAGTCCTGTGGAGGGGCTCGACAAGTCGGTATGGGAAGGAAAGCACTGCGACGGTTGCCATGAATGGAACGAGGCCCGGCTGTGCGAACAGTCGAAAAATTTCGCCGCCAACGACATGTCTGTTTTACGGCTTCAACATCCGCTTGGAACGCGCTTCAAGGTGGCGCTCGCAAAATGGGCGCAAGGTGGCTGTAAGTAAGCCAGGATGATGACGGCATCCATCGGTTTCTGCCGGGCGAATGCTCTAATCCGCATCCGCTGCTTGGCTCAGGGCCTCGATCTCAGCCATCTGGATGCCCATTTCGACAAATGCCGAAAGAACGGCGAACCGGTCAGCCAGTGCGACACGCGCCAGTCCGGCCAGAATCCCGGCATTGATTGCGTGGGCGGCTGGAAACGGCAGCAACGCCGGTGCCATCGTCGCGGCCCTGGCCGAACCATTGTCACGCCATCCCGCGGCCAGAGCAATCCAGCCGACCGGCGTTGTTGGCGGCGTCCCGCCGGCTGTGCTGAGCGCCGCCTGGTGGCGGAGACTGTCCGGTTCGCCCACCCAGTTGTGGACCAGCGGGAGCAACTGATGATCGGTCTCATCCAACAGGTCGGCCAGGTGGCTCAGGCATTCATGGGCCCACCAGACCGCGGCTCGCTCGGGAAGCAGGTAGGCACAAAATGTAACCGCTTCCTCGGGAACGCGCCCTGCGAGAAGGTCGCGGCAAAACTCGATCGAGCGCTGGTCGGTTGGAAGGCTCCTCATGTCCCGCGCAATAGCAGGACACGCCGCGAAAAGATCCCTTGCCGTTTTGAATCGGAGCCCATTGGCCATGACCGCCACGCTTTCATCGAGGAGCTTGGCCACTCAAGCCTTAGGCGCGGCGCGGGTCAAGTCTCAACCGGTGACGCGGCAACAACTGTCGCGCCCCCGGCGATTGCAGACAGACAATTGCCTGCGAATTTGCTATTATCCCGACATCGAAAATCGGAATACTCAACCAGGAGGAGCCGCTATGCAGTGGAGCAGTTCAGCTTTTGTGTTGGCGGTCGTGCTTTTCTCGACCCACGCTTCCGCCGACCCCGTTCAGAAATCGGAAGACATCGTGAAGTTTTTTGCTGGTGCGGCCGATCTCGGCAAGTCCCGCGGGATTTGTGTTGGCTCCGCGGAGGAGTGCAAAAGCAAGTCCAATGACGCGCCGGCAGTGAAAACCGGCCTCGACATGCTGATCAATTTCGGCTTGGATTCGGCCGAACTTGACGCCACCGCGCGCGCTGAACTCGACGAGTTCGCCAAAGCCCTGAAGGATAACCGGCTGAGCACGTTCAGCTTCGTCGTCGAAGGCTATACCGATGCCACCGGCACGGTGCACCACAACGAAGGCCTGTCGCAACGACGAGCGAAATCGGTAGCCGCCTTCCTCACGGCCAGCGGCATCGAGGCTGATCGCATCAACGCGGTCGGCATGGGTGAAAAGAACCCGCGCAGTTCCAACCCATACGATCCGCTCAATCGCCGCGTGGAAATGCGGATAAAGACGCAATAGCCACGCAAAGCTGCGCCGCAGCCTGGGGATGGGGCGAAGATTGTTCTACCCGATGGAATTTGGACAGGGGTGAGCATCTGATAGAGCAGCGCGAGCGTGGTTCAAAGCGTATTCTGAATTGAGCTTATGACGGCGGTGACGGCCTGCTTGTATTTTTCAAACTCCGGTGACGTCTGGCGGATCTCCGTGGTCGTTGTCTGCTGGGCGGCGCCAGTGGCCATGCGGCCCAGCTTCTGGACCATTTTCCTTTCGGCCCAGTCCACGACGTAGCTGGCGGTCTTGCCGGTGAGAAACGGGTTGGCCTGGATGACGGCCGACCCCAGCACGGCGCTCAGTTGCGCCGAACCTGTGGCCGACAGCACCTGGTGCGCGCCTTCCATTCCCAGGAAATGACAGAGATAGAGTCTGCCCGCCGTAATCTGGTGACCACGCTCCCGCAGATAGGCCTCGCCTTCGCGAGCCAGGTTGCGAACCATCTCACGCGAGATCGTGGCGTCGTAGCGCAGTGCGAGCAGGTCGGCTGTCGACAGCGTGCGCGCAAGTTCCGGGCGGTAGGTGTTCATCATCCTGATCCAGGTCTTGCTTATGAATTGCCCTGCACCGGTTGCTGAGGAATTTGGGTTCTTGGCGCGAGCGCTGCCGCCGCTTTCGACATGAACGATACGGTCGGTGAGCGTCTCGACCGCGGAATCGTCGGAAGCGATCGCGGTGACCGTGCCGAGTGGGTCGATCGCTGCGCCATTTTGGTAGAGTTCGAAATGCAGGTGGGGCCCGGTCGAAAGGCCGGTGGTGCCGATATAGCCGATCACATCGCCGGCTTTCACCCTGGTTCCGACACCGGTCCCGATTGCAAATCTCAGCATATGCGCATAGCGCGTCTCGCGCCCGTTTGAGTGCGAGATCTTCACTAGATTGCCATAGCTGCCGCCATCGCCCTGGAAGGTGATCTCACCATCGAAGGCGGCTGCGATCGGCGTGCCAACGGGAGCCGCCCAGTCGACGCCCTTGTGGATGCGAACGGTGCCGAGAATTGGATGCTTGCGTGGCCCGAAGGTGGATGTCATCACCCCGTTGACGGGCGTGACCATGCCGTTGGTAACCGTCAGCGAGCGGACCTGATCGTCACCGGTAACGCACGCAAACTGGCCCTCGCTCAGCTGGAAGACGAAACAGTCGAGGCTCTTTTCGGTGCCCTGCACACCGACATACAGCACACGCCCGTCAGTCTCGCCCTTGCCGCGCGGCGTTTGCGAGTAGATCAGCACAAGGCGCTGGTCCTCGCTGGCGAAGGCGTCCAGATCCTGCCCTCGCGATAGGTACATGATCGCTTCGCCGATCACGCCGGTTGGAACACTGTTGCGAGCCGCCGTCGAGTAGATCGCGTCGAGCAGGCGATACTGCCGCTTGTGCGTGCCTTCCCCCTGTGCGCCCGAATAGTTGAACAGGTCTTCACGGACCCAGGGATCGACACCCGATACGAATGCGCCCGCCGCATTGCGTGTCAGCGTGCCGACAAAGACGTTCTTGGCGTAGATGGACACCTGCATCAGCGACATGGTCGTCGTCTCGCGCCTCGGCCTGAAACCACGCATGGCGATGACATAGCCCGGTTCCAGGCCGTCGCGGTTGAAAAGCGCCTTCAGCGCTTGCCCTGCCAGCTTGGCGTCCTCTGCGGAGAAATGCGCATCGATCGCGACGCTGTCCAAAGAGCGGTCGTTGAGGATTTTCACGAACGTGTCTTCGGTCGCCTCGAACCGCTGATACTCATTCGAGACGGTTGCGACACTCGTGTTGTTTTCGATCTGCGTCTTCTGGAATGCGGGAAGGGCTGCATCGCCCGCATCGATGGTCTCGCCCCAGCCGGCTTCGGGATCATCGGCGTCCGCCCTTTGGTCGAGCGCTGCGGCTGGTTCCCCCTCTATCGGCGATGGCTCAAGATCGTTCTGCAGATCACCGGATGGTGGGGCAGCAGTCTTTCGTTGCGCCTGGAAGAATGCAAAATCCTCTTGCGTCGACGGTATCGTTGTCATGAATTTTTCGCTCGCGCTAAGCATGACGTCAGACAGGATTTCGATCTGTGGAGAAACGCCGGCCTGGTTGAGTTCCACCGGGCGCGGCATTGTCCGGCCTTTGGTTGCGGCGCTGGCATCGGGCGCCAGCGTGATCCACATCGGGTCCCCCGCCAGATCGATAATGGCTGGCACATACACGGATGCGTCCGCCGGCATATCGTCCGCCCCCTCGACCGCATGCAACTCCTCGTCTTCGTCTCCGAACGACCAATACTCGGCGGTGAGGTAGAAACCGGCGGCGATAGAGAGCAGCACAACCACCGCGAGACCGGCAACAAGCCTGCGCCGAAGCGTGCGCCTGCGAAGGGCCGCGCGCGCCTGCTTTTTCTGCCTGAAGCTCGTGTCGATACCGTGCGTCACGGATTGCTTCCCGTAAGGAAGAAAGTCCACCGCGCCTGTTCGAGGGTATCGACTTCAAGAAATTGTGCCGCGATATGGCCGCGCTGCCAGCACTCGTCGATGCCGCGTATCGAAAAACGTCGCCGCTCAATGCACATTTCGGTCGATCCTGTGAGGATCGCATGACCAAACACGTCCGTTGCGTAGATGTAGATGTAGCGGTTCGTCAGTTCCTCGCGAATGACGTTTACGCATTGATTGGCGCCGATGGTCCACCAGCCATCGGTCTGGTCCGCATTGTCGACCTTCTGGCCGACGGCGAGATTGAAGACATCCAGAGTCTGATTGCAGACCGTGAACTCGGCGCGCGCTTCGCTGGATGACAGCACGGCCAACAGGGCCGCGCCCCCCATGACCGCAAGCCTCATGCTGCCACGCAGGGCAGGGGCCCGAACCGGATCAAACTGCCTTATCGGCTGGTCAGAGCGGCTGAGTTGCATCGGGCGCCCATGCTATCCGCCGAGCCGGAAATACTGGGCGGTGGCCGAGAATTGAGACCCGTCGGTCTCGATTTCTTCGAGAATCTTGGGGAGTAGCACCGAGGCTGGCATGGGCGTGGAGAACGCGGCTGCCTGAATGTCCTGAGGGCCCGTGATCACCATTATGATCTGCGGCACGGCCTTGCCGGCGGCTTTGTCGGCGGCCCCGAGACCAATCGGGATGCTGAAAGTAGCCTTGCCGGGTTCTACGACGATGCGGTCGTCGAGATTGAACACCATGCCTTTATGGTCGATCAACAGCACGCTGGACCTGAGCCCGCCACGCGTCACCAGCGTGCCGCTGATCGGCGTACCGTTTGGCACCGATGTCCGATCGAGAACAAGCTGCGGCTTGTCTGATGCGGTCTGCCCGATAAAGCGCAGAAAATTGGTGACTTCGCATTGGCTTGGTTCAATGAGCCGGACGCTGATGTCCGGCTCGACATGGAATTTGGCCTGGAACTCGGCCAGCATGCCTTCGAATGGCTGGACCGATGTTCCAAAGCCTTCGATCGCGGCAGCCTTGTCGGTTGCTGAGGTCATCGTCGCATAGAAACAGTCGCCGCCGCCGAAGTCGCGAACCCATGACACCCGTTGGGCGATGTCGTCGACGGCCGGGGGAATCTCCGGTTTGGGCACGTTCAACGCGACAGCAGGTTGGTCCGGCTGGTTGCTTGTCGGCAAGGCAGGGCTCTCGGCGTTTGCGACAGCCGGTGGGGCCGCAGTGGGATTGGGCTCCCGCGTTGCGGGTGCTGCCGGCTTGCTGGCCTGCGGTTCGGGCTTTTGGCTCTCGCCAACCTTGGGCTCAGCGGGCGGCAGCGTCGAGGCTTTCTCTACCGCCGGCGTCGGGGCGGTTGTCTCACTGGAAGCGGCCAACGTTTGACTGTCGCTGGTCATCGTATCCGGCTGGATTGGCGGCGATGCCTTTTCGGGTGGCGGCCTGGCGTCCGTTGCGGGTGGCTTCGCGACGACGTCGTTCTGCGAGGGGACTTCGGCGGGCTTGGTTGGCTCCGGCTTTTGAACCCCCAACGTATCTGCCGGATTTTCAGCCGCCTGTCCGCTGGCCTGCACGGGCGAAACTGCCTTTGCCGGCTCAGGGGCGGCAGAGTCCGCCAGGGGCGGCTTTGACAGGCCGGGCGGGAGCTTGGACGGCTCCGGTGCCAAAAGCGATGTCTTGCCGGCAGTCGGTGTGGCAGGCGTCATGAAGCCGCCCAGGTAAAGGCCCGCGCCGGAGGACACAGCCAGCATCGCCAAGGCAGCGATCGCCAGGGTTCGGGTCTTTGTGGACCTTCCAGGCAAACGCGCCGTGGCCTCGCGCGGCATCGGCGCCGGAGGCGGCCGTTCGAACAAATGCGCGGGCCGCACGTGCTCGACGAAGGGCTGTCCGCCTGGGCCCGCTGCGGCTGCGTCGTCGTGCCTCTCAACATTGTGTGATCGTGCCTGGGTTTTGCTGCCGGATGCAAAGGTTCGCGGCAAAGCCGACCGATCGCGGGGTGTGATGGACGCCGGCGGGGTTGTATCCTCGTTTTCGTCACGCGTCATCCTGGCGATTTCCGCCATGCTAACCGGTCGGTCCTGCGGATCCGGTTGCAGCATGGGTTCAACGATGTCACGAAAATCATCGTCGATGTCGGTGAGATCAGGCACGGTCCGGCGCTTTTCGATGACCTCGAATTGCGATCCGCTCATATCGATTGGCTTGCCGCGCAAGGCGGCAACCAGCACCAGCCCCAGGCTGTAGATATCGGATTGCTCACTGACATCGCCGCTGTAGAGCCCGAGCTGTTCGGGTGAAACATAGTTGTATTTTCCCGCAAACTTTCCGCCGATCAGGGTCTCACCGCCGACACTCGCCGACCGGGCGATACCGAAATCTATGATCTTCGCGCGGTCGACCCGGCCTCCCGGCAAGATGATGTTATCGGGCGAGAGGTCGCGGTGTATTGCTCCCGCCTGGTGCACGGCGCTCAGGCCGGAGGCGAGGCGGTGGCAGAGCTTGCGCACATCAGCCGCCGGCATCGCGCCACGCCGCATGATGTCGAACAGCGACTCACCGTCGACGAATTCCATGGCAAGGTAGGGACGGCCGATCCCGGGATCGATCGTGAAGACGTGGTAGCGCACGACCGCGTCATGCGACAGGTGATTGAGGATCAATGCCTCCTTGCGAAACAGCGACAAGATCGTCTGGTCACGGGCGAACTCGGGCAAGACGATCTTGATCGCGACATGGTCACCGGTCTGGATATTATGGCCACGGTAAACCTCGCCCATGCCACCGAATGCGATGCGTTCGTCGAGCTCGTAGATGCCGCTGAGTTGCGTGCCTACGACGGTGTTGGCCATGCCCCCCGATATGCGCGTCTTGTCGTCGGAGCCCATCAACCTCAGGCCTTCGCTCTATGCAGATATGGAGGAGGCAATTGGCCATCGCGCTCGTGTCCTATCTTTACGAGGACGATCGTGACGTTATCCGTTGCGCCGCGCGCCAGCACCATGTCGAGCAGGTTCTCGCAGGCTGCCTGAGGTGTCGCCGACACCGTCGCCGCCTCGATCTCGGCGTCGGTGACATGCGCCGTCAGACCATCCGTGCTCAACACAAAAATATCCCCCGGCATGATTTCTCCCTGCTGGAAATCGATGACAATCTCGTCGCTGACGCCGATCGCTTGCGTGATGACATTGCGGCGCGGCCACGTGCGTGCTTCGGCTGCGCTGATGATACCGCGGTCGATGAGCTCCTGAACTTCGGTGTGGTCTCTCGAGATCTGCGAGATCGAGGCGTTGCGGACAAGATAGACGCGGCTGTCACCCGCCCACAGGCAGGCAAACCGCCCGTCCATCGCCAGCAGGGCGGCAACGGTGGAACCGATGGTTATGCCGCGGGATTCAGATATGCCTCGGATCTCGGCATTGGCCCGGCCCAGCCTGTCCTCGAAGCGGGCGCGAAGATCGGGAGCTGAGCTCGCAATGCCGATTGTTGACAGATGATCGACGATACTGGCGGAAGCGACCTCTCCGGCGTCATGTCCACCCATTCCGTCGGCTACCACCCAGACGCCAGTTTGTGGCTCGACCAGATAGCTGTCTTCATTGAGCTCACGGACACAGCCTTTGTGGCTCACGCCGAAGCTCTCCACGGAAAGGGCGACAGTATTCAATTTGCCACCAAGCGCTTTTCAAGCGTCCTTCTGCGGCGCACCTTTGGACGCTCGCTGGCGCCACTTTGCCACAGGCTCGAACATTAAAGTATCGAAAACTAAGGAAAACCAGGCTTTGAACGCTGTGGTCAGCGGACCGACGCCATGTTCAGCAGATGAACCCTGTTCAAAACGCCTTGGGACAGCTGAATCCGGACAGGGCCGGGAGGAAGAAGGGGTTGGAGCCTGAGCCTGTCTGGAGAGCATAGGTAACGTCGCGTCCGCCGATTACGAAGCGCGCTTGCATGTTGCTGTCGTCGCCGGTGACGGCAGCCTTGTCCAGAAGTCGTTTCAGCGCCCAGGGCCCTTCGAACTTGATGGCGGATTCGCGGCCTGGCATCTCCGGCGTCAAGCTTAGGCTGGCGGACGCGGAAGCCGCCTCGCCCGGCCAGGTGACCGCGCTCGGCGCGTTGCCCGTCTGGTTGCTCCAGACGATCTGGCCTTCGGCATCGAGTATCGCCGTATCGACATCGCCATTCAGTGAGAACGGTGTGAAAGTGATGCTGACCGAAGGCAACGAACCGCCCGATGGGAAGAAGGCGCTGCGGATTTCCGCGGCCAGCTGGAAGTCTTTCAGGGTCGATTTCGACAGGTCGCGTCCAAAGCGCGCATCCTGTTTCCAAGTCCAGTCCTGGCTGGTCATGTCGATCAGCGATGCTAGATTTTGTGCGAAGAACCGGTCCAGCAAGCCGCCAGGGGCGAACAATTTGGCGAAATCTGCCATCGCAACATCCTCGGTGGCGTCGTGGGCGAAAGGATAACGGCCGCTGATTGCGGCTTCACAAGGGGCTGTGACCGTCTGGTCAAGTATCTGATTCAAGTTGGTCACCGAGGTTTCGGCAACGTTGCCTTCGAACTCATCCGCCGTCGCGTTGACCATCCGGCCGAGTTGCTTGGGCAGGCGCGAGACATTGGCGCGAAGCGTAGCTATCTGCAGCTGCAGGTTCGAATTGACGCGCTCCGTCTGCGAAGGAACTTCGGCCGCCAGTTGCAGGCTCTGATAGATATCGCTGAAGTTTTGGGTCAGAGCATCGATCGGGCGATGTCCGGCAGGGCCGTTCACCAGGGCCTGGAATGGTCTGAATTGCGCTTCGATGTTTGCTCCTGGACTGAAGTTCCGTGCGTCGGCGGCCCCGGTGCCGGCGCGGCTTTGCGATTTGCCGCTGGCGATTTTTATGCCGATGCGGGCCAGGCCCTTGGCCAGATCCGCGGGGTTGCGCGGCGGGTTCTGGGCCGTGCCTTCGATCTCGGTGCCGGGATCGGGGCCGTCACCTGAGTCCCGCGTCAGAGCTGTTTCATCGGCGATTGCCGCAAAGAGCTGATTCATCGGTGAGCTTGGGGAGGCAGCGGCCGAAAGCGCGATGTAGTGCGGCTTGTCCGTCAGCATCGCCTTGAATTTCAACTGGCCGAGAACGCCGTTCCACGCGGCCGCGAACTCCTTGCCGTAGCGATCAAGAAGTTCGGGGCCGAGCTTGAGCAATTGCTGGTTGATGTCGCCTTGTTCGCCGCCGCCCCCGAGAACCCACTGCTCGTCGACAAGCATCTGCGCAATGCGCGACAGTTGCCGGAGATAGAAGGTGTTGAAGCCGGAATGAGTATAGATTCCGGGAATACGAAGCCCTGACAGATCGCCGCCATCGATGCGCTCGAACAGCAGCTGCGCTTCCGGCCCGCCTTTCTGAGACAGTGAAAAATCGTCCAGCACCGCTGCGTATATAGCCGACTTGATCAAGGCCGAAGCGCGATCGGCAAGGCTCATACGCCCGAGTGAACGTTGAGCGGCTTCGACAAGCGGCTGGTTGAGTTCGAAGACCGGATCATAGGCGTCGTCCAATGCCAGCATGGCGCGCAGGTGCTTTTCGAGCTGCTCGCGTCCTTCGCGATTGTTTTCGCCCGGATATCGGTTCTGCTCCCAGTCCCGCTTCATCCACGAAACGATCAAAGCGTCATCGACCTTCGGTGCCTTGCCGCCAACCATCAGATAGATTTTCAACGGTTCGTAGAGGGCGACGGGATCGGCCATCTTGGCCTGGATCGTCCGCTCGGCCTGGATCAACAGGCGCGATCGGAGCAGTCGCTCCAGCGCCTGCCGATAGGCTGTTTTGGATGCCGAAAGAAGTCTCTCCCTCTGGCTGAGGCCGAACGTCTCCTCTAACGGTGTCGGCAAGCCACCGGTTTCATACCCGGCCGGCAGATCGCGCAACTGGTCAAGCGGGCCGATGACGTTTTCAAGGTCGACATCGGTGACCGTGCTGGCCTTGAGCAACGGGGCCGCCGTCTCGCGATACTGGCCCATGGCCAGCGTTGTGGAGGCGATCAGCGACCGGTTGGAAGCAAAGCTCAGGGCGAGCGTACCCAGTGCGGCGGAGGCGATCAGCGTTATGGCACCCAGGCCACCAAATCTGGCGATCGCCGCACGCCTTGCAGCCGATTTGTCATACGAAACCCAGCCCGATTCAGCAAAAATGACGTCCGTCAGCAGATCATGCAAAAAGAAGCTTTTGCCGGTTCCAGAAAGGTGAGGGCGGGAATTGCCGCCGAAATTGCGGCCGATCGCGCCCAGCACCTGATCGATAGGCGTGCCCTCTTGCGTCCCGGACGAAAAATACAATCCACGCAGGCTGACATTCACCTGGCTGCGTCCGGGATCGAACAGAGCGGCGACCAAACTGGTAACTCGGCCCTTTAGTGCGCCGAACTGTGCCGGAAAACCGAAGATGGAGATGCGCGTGACGGGATCAGCCTCTTCCTGGAGGCGGTCGGCCATCTCGTCGGCCAGTCGTTTTGCCAGCGCATCGAATTCGGCAGGGGCTCCAGCGGCCATGTTCCTGTCGCGCTCCGCGGTCTGGAATGTCGCGCCCCACACCTTGCGCCTTCGTGACTCGTCGAGACCGCCGAAGTAGTCCATGAAACCGGAGACAAGATCGGCCTTGGTGAAAATCAGATAGACTGGAAACTGGATTTTCAGCGTCTCGTGGATTTCCCTCAGCCGGTTGCGTATCTCGGCGACGTGGGTATCTAGCTGCCGGTCGTCGAAGCTCATCAGATCGGCAAGGCTGATGGCCAGGATGACGCCGTTTATCGGTTGCCGGGCGCGGTGCTTCTTGAGCAGTGACAGGAAGGAGAGCCAGCTCTTCTTGTCGCTCTCAGAATTGGAATCCTGCGTCGTGTAGCGACCTGCGGTGTCGATCAACACGGCCTGGTCGGTAAACCACCAGTCGCAGGCACGTGTTCCGCCAATGCCGGCCACCGGTTGGGCGTCTCCTGAACCGGCAAGCGGAAAATTCAGCCCCGAATTGACCAGTGCCGTTGTCTTGCCGGCACCCGGCGGGCCTATGACGACGTACCAGGGGACGTCGTAGAGGAAGTTGCGCTTGCCGCTCGACCCTTTGAGCGCCGCCAAGGCCTCATTCATGCGGGCTTCGAGCAGCCGCCCATCCTCATCATCGCGGTCATCATTGTGCGCAAGGACGGTTTCGAGCGCTTTTTGCGCCTTCCTCGCCTGCCAGAAACGCAGCCCGTGAACAAGCGCCAGCGTCACCACGATTACACCGATGATCGTTGCACGCAGCCAGGCAGGCCCGAGCGGCCGGCTATCGGCAAAGCGGATCAAGGGGCCGGCAAACCACATAGCCGTCGCGAAGCCGATCAGCGCGGTCATGCTGAATATCCGCAGCAGCCAACGCGTCATGGATGCTTCCAGCAGGTCGTCACAATGTCTCCTCCCTGGGGATCATCACATCGACACGGCGGTTCCTGGCGCGGCCTTCCGGCGTCGCGTTTTCGGCGATCGGTTCGTCCTCGCCCTTGCCGTCCACCGTCAGTCGCGAGGGATCGCCGAATTTCGCGGCCATCAGCGCTTCGACGGCTTTGGCCCGGGCCAGCGAAAGGTCGAAGTTGGATTTGAAGGCGCTCGACCGACGCGGTTTGACATTATCCGTGTGGCCGACGATCCGGATCGGTCCAGGCTCGTGCTCAAGAGCCGCGGCGATGTCGGCGGCGATGGGCTGAAATTCCGGCTTCGTCTCGGCCCTGCCGGACTGGAACAGCAGCAGATTGTTGATTTCCACGACGATGAAGTCGCCCTTGGTGCCAATGGCCAGTCCGCCGCCTTCGACGTCCTTGGCCAGCGCCGCACGAATACGATCGATCTGAGCGTTGGCCGCCGGTGGGGCGACTTTGGCTGGCTCGACCAGCGGCGCCACGCTGGCGCGCTCGATAGCGACGGGTATTAATGGGTTGAGTGCCAGCAATTCACCTGCGGCGGCGTCGCCTTCATTGGAGATGAAGACCCGCAATGCGAAGAACGCCGCCGCCAGCAGCGCCGACGCTGACGCGGCAACCACCCAAAGCGGCAGGCGGGCCGAGGACTGCGCCATCGTCTCGGCCAAGCCCTGCCAGCGCGGCGAGATGTCTTCACCCGCACGCGTCCTGAAGTAGCGAAGCGTCTCGTAGACGTCGCGTCGAACGCGCTCGAGATTGTTGTCTTCGCGCCTCACGCCGCGATACTGGCCCTCGAACCCCAGCGACAGGCAGGCATGCATCAGTTCGAGCAGATCGTAATGTGTCTCGGGATGGGCCAGGATCTTGTTCAGTGCTTCGTAGAAGCCTGTGCCGGAGGACTGGGTATGAAAGAACTGCCACGACATGCTGCGTTGCGACCAGTCGTCTTTCCCAGGCCAAGGCAGGTTGCCGATGAGATCGTCGGCTGTTTCGCACAGAACATAACGCGCAATCCGCGCATCCTCTTCGGCAACGTCCGATTTCTCCACCGTCCGGTCGAATTTTTCGATGGCCTCAGCGACATGTTGCGCCAGTGGCTCCGCCTGTCTTTCGACAGGCATCAGCCTGAGTTGCCCAAACAGCATCAGCAAAGGAGCGGCCGCAGCGAGAATAGTGTTTGCCGCGCAGTATCTGACCACCTCGGCGGCGCCGAGCAGCATGCCCTGCTCGATGGGCGGCTTTGATGCGGCGGCCGAAGAGCTGGTACCTGCTGGGGCACCCAGGGCCGGGCCTTGATAGATGACGGTTCCTGATACCCAGCCCGGTGGCCGCACGACGCCAGGATCGAACACGGTTGAATCCTCGATCCTGGAGGTGTCCGCGATGGATTGCTCCGGAACCGGCGGCGGTTTTTGCGTGCGCCGTGGATTTGCGCGAATGACGGTCTTGCCCGCCGGACCGAAGGGGTCGTCCTTCGAGCTCATCGCCGATCACCCGTGCAGGCGGGATACCCGCGATTGGGCGAGACAGGCGCAAGACGGTTTCTGGTCGGGTAAAGGGACCGCAGCCCCGGTCGGCCGCGGCAGTGTCCGCAGAAGGATTGGCCAGAAAATCCTGTCCCGCCGTAGCATGACATTGCCGCAGACCCCCAGGTCAATGAGTCTTACCCGCTTGGCGAACTGTCGTATGCGATTGTAATCTCAGAAATTGTCGATTGGAACCGGATGCCGGGCGTCGGAGGACTTTTCTGATTGGCCTGCCAGGCGTTTCCTGGATCGCCTATTTTTGCTTGTCGGCTTTGGCGTAGGCCTCGCTGAAATACGCCAGGTAGATGTCCAGCATGCCGTTTTCATGTGCCTCCTCCATGGTCCGCCATGTCGCGACATAGGCGTCCCAGGCCTGCCCCTTCTTCGATGTGAACGACGTAGGCGGGAGTTTCCTGCCGATCGCCTCGGGCGACAGGTCGTCAAGCAGTCGGGAGAGCGCAGCTTGCATGGCGGCATAGGTGGCGAATTCGTGCGTCTTCAGATCGCGGAATGCGTCCTCGATACTGCGCCTGGCATCAAGATAGCCGGCCCTGCGACGGGCGAACATGATTTCGAGGATTTCGTCGGTTCCTGGAACGAACTTCAGCGGATTGTTGTCGGCGGCGCTGATCATCGTTCGTTGTGTGCTCTTGGCCAGCATTTTCGCGGCCGCACGTGCTTTCAGCAGCAACGTCAGTTCCTCGACCACCGCCCGCAGGACCGCGCCGATTTCGGCGGCAACTTCATGCGGGTCGCGTAATTGAAGCAATTCCGGCGAAATGCCGGCTCCGATCGCGATCTCCCGCAAGACCTCGTCTCTGGTCGAAGGCAGGGGTGAGGAGTGCGGCGGAATGCGCTGCCCGGGCCGTTGCTGTGCGGGATCGAAGAAAGGTGCATCTTTGAATTCCAGCGGCCGGCCTGTCGCGGGCGGCATGTCTCGCTGCTCGGATTTGTAGCTGGAGTGGCCCGTCGTGGTGCGCTCTTCGTTGATCGATACCAAGATGACATAACGGCCGATCAGTATCCGGTCGCCATGGCCAAGCCGGTGTGGCCCGGTCATGCGCTGGCTCGATCCGTTGATGAAAGTCCCATTGCGCGAGATGTCGTGCAGCCAGAACGCGCCCGCCTCGTAGCGAACCTCGCAGTGGCGGCCCGAGATGAACTTGTCGGGATCCGGCAAGGTCCAGTCGCAAGCATCGCGTCCGATTTCGAAGCCGCGATCACGCGCCGCGTAGCCGGTCGCGATACCGGCGGGCAAGGCGTCGACATTGTTGATTTCCAGACTGATGTGCATCCGAGATCGCCGTCGATCGTTGATCGGTACTCCGCCATTCTAGCAGCTTGCGGGTAAAACAGGACAGAAGCGTTTCAAGCCGATGAACCGGCTGGTTAACGCATGTCGCCCAAAAGTGCCCTCCGTTTGAGAAAACGACATTGCATGAAACAAGACCTGAAGGTGCAGCGCGTGAATCCGACCAAACGCGATACGGTTTAGGTTTCTGTCCCCCATGTCCTCTTTGGCCAGCAGGAAAACATGTGCTAGGCTCAACATGGCCTGGCGTGGCGGATCTAAGAAGTTCCTGAACGTGATGTCGTTAGTATAGCGGGAACTTCAAATCCATCACATTGGCGGCCGCGTCCAGGAGGGGCTCGACCCATGCCAAATGAACGTGCCACCGTTGTGAAGACACCGGTTGGCTCCGAGCTGTTGACCTTCACGCATCTTGTCGGACGCGATGAGATCAGCCGTTGTTTTGCCTACACGGTCGGGTTCGTGAGCACCGATGCCGATATCGATCCGTTGAAGATGCTGGGCGGGCCGCTCTCGATCGAAGCTGAATCCGACCCGAAACGCTGGTTCAGCGGCATCGTCTCCGAGTTCCGGCTCACCCGGCTGGAAGATCGGCTGGCCTACTATGAGGCGGTTATCAGGCCGTGGCTCTGGTTTCTCGGCAACACCACCGATTGCCGTATTTTCCAGAACAAGAGCGTCGTCGATATCGTCAAGGACATCTTCAAGAAATACGGTATCGCGGAATTCGATCTGCGCTTGCAAGGGGCCTATCCACCGCGCGAATATTGCGTGCAGTACGACGAAACCGATCTGGATTTCGTGCAGCGGCTGCTGGAGCATGAAGGCATCCTGTATTTCTTCGAGCATGATGACGGCAAGCACACGCTTGTCCTGGCCGATGCGATGAGTAAGCTGAAGCCTGCGCCGGGCTATGAGAAAGTGCTCTATAACTTTGAAGGTCAGGGTTCCCGGCGTGATGTCGAATACATCACCGAATGGATTCCAGGCAGTTCGGTCCGCCCAGGCGCCTATGCCCACACCGACTATGATTTCACGAAGCCGGGCGCCGACCTCATGGCCAAGTCGGCCCAGCCGTTCAGCCACAGGGAGGCTGCGGGCGAGAACTACCGCCAGCCCGGCGCACATCTCGAAACGGGCCGGGGCGACAGCCTGGCCGCGATCCGGCGCGAGGAAATTCAGGCTGTGCACCAGCGCATCGCCGCTGTCGGCACCGTGCGCGGCCTCTATTCGGGCTGCACGTTCAAGCTGGATAGCTTTCCGCGCGAGGATCAGAACCAGGAGTATCTGGTGGTCAGCGCCGAATACCGGCTGTTCGATCCGGGCTACAGAGCCCATGCCGACGTCGAGAGCGAGAACTTCAAGGTGATCCTCGGCCTGGCGCCGACCGCCTTGCCCTATCGTCCACCTCGGATCACGCCACGGCCGATCATGCGCGGCCCCCAGACGGCGACGGTGGTCGGTCCATCCGGCGAGGAAATATTCACCGACAAATACGCGCGGGTGAAGGTGCAGTTCCATTGGGACCGTCTGGGGAAGAAGGACCAGAACAGCTCCTGCTTCGTGCGGGTCTCGCAGACCTGGGCCGGCAGCGGCTGGGGTTTCATCCAGATCCCGCGCATCGGCCAGGAGGTGATCGTCGACTTCATTGAAGGCGACCCGGACCTGCCGATCATCACCGGCCGGGTCTACAACGCCTCGCAGATGCCGCCCTACGGCCTGCCGGGCAGCGCCACCCAATCGGGCTGGAAGTCGGACTCCTCCAAAGGCGGTGGCGGCTACAACGAGCTGATGTTCGAGGACAAGGCCGGCTCCGAACTAGTCAACTTCCAGGCGCAGAAGGACCACCACCTTCTGATCAAGCATGACCGCACCAAGCTGGTCCAGCACGACCAATCCGACCGCATCGACCACGACGCCAAGCACTCCGTCGGCCACAACCTGGACGAGGACGTCGGCAACAACAAGACGGTCAAGGTCGGCGTCGACCAGACGACGAACATAGGCTCGAACGACACCGAGACGGTGGGCGCCAATCGCTCGTTGACGGTCATGGCCAACGAGACCATCCATGTCGTGTCGAATTCGACGGAGAATATAGACGCCAATCATTCGCAGACGGTAGGGATTGTCCAGACTGTTACCGTGGGCGCCGCTCGCGTTGATTCCGTCGGTGCCGCCGAGACCCGCACAGTTGGCGGTCCGCAGACAAATACGATCGGCGCAACGCGCAGCGTGAGCGTCGGTTCGAGCCAGAGCCATAGCGTCGGGACGTCCGATAGTTGGGAGATCGGTGCCGCCCAAAATGTTCAGATAGGGGCGGATCAGAACATCAAGGTCGGCGCCGCCCAAAACTTTGAAATCGGCGCGGCCCGCAGCGGCAAGATCGGTGCTGATGACTCTACGGAAGTCGGTGGCGGACGAGCACTCAAAATCGCAAAGAAGAGCGAGGTAGACATCGGCGAAGATAGCGTCATCAACGTCGGCAAGAAGCTGCTCGTCAATGCCAAGGATGAGCTTTCACTTATCTGCGGAGACGCGTCTATCACCTTGAAGAAAGATGGCACCATCGCGATCGTCGGCAAGGACATCACAATCAAAGGCAGCGGCGACATCACGGTGAAGGCGTCGGGCGATGTCAAAGTCAAGGGAAGTAACATCCACAACAATTGAGGGGTTGATGATGAGGGTGATTGATCGCATTGACGGTGTCGTCATCGGACTGCTCATCGGCTTCGCTGACGGCGCGCCGCTGGTTGTGTTTGTCGGCAATCCTCGCCAGACCGCGATCCCAGCGCGCAGCCTTGCCGAACTGGACGCCGCCGCCGTCGGCTCCGAAGTGGCCTTGCTTTTCGAGGGCGGCGACCCCCAGCGGCCGCTCGTCGTCGGCCGCATTGTCGAACCTGTGCGCAAGAACAAGGATCCACAGATCATCCGGGACGGCAAACGGGTATCCATAACTGGCAATCAGCGCATAGAATTGCGCTGCGGCCTGGCGTCGATCATCCTGGAAAAGGATGGGCATATCACCATTCGCGGCACCCAGTTGACCAGCCAGGCGAGTGGGACCAACCGTATTCGCGGCGGGGCCGTGCATCTCAACTGAGGCATTGCCGATGCATCGCGTCGCGACGATCGCTGCCATAGTGGATCAGCACGCCGGAGATGCGGCTTTCCTCTGGCATCGCCGATGTCGGGAAATCGACGGGCCAATCCTCGATGAGACGGACATCGGCCGCATCGACCAGCGTCTCGAAGCCAATCTCGAAGGGCTCATGGCTGCCGGCAAGGCCGGCTGGGAAGCGGCACGGGCGCATTTCGCCGATTATCCAGAACCTGGCGAGCTTTTCGTCCTCGGCGCGCTCTCGCTGCGTTGGGGCGAGGCCGAGGCTGTGGCATCGGCGATCGAGGCCGTCGCCGGCCTGGGCGAGGTTGGCGTGTCAAGCCTGTCCGGCGCAATCGCGCGCGCACCGCGCGAAAATCTACGCCCGTTCGTAGCCGAATGGCTGGACACGCGCGACACGCTACTGCGTAGGCTCGGTCTCGCGGCGCTCTGGCATCATCGCGTTGATCCTGGCGCGCGCCTTGATGATCTGCTGGTCAACCGCGACGCCGGCGTACGCCGACGTGCGTATCGGCTCGCCGGCGGACTCAAACGGCGCGATCTTCTTCCGGCAGTCCTGGCTGGACTTGACGGCGACACGCCGAAGGAACGCCTGACGGCCGCCCTTGCGGCTTGCCTTCTTGGCGAAGCGCGCTCGGCTCACCCGGTACTCGACCGGATCGTTCTGGCAGAGCCGAGCCTCGCGCCCGCGGCGATCGAGATGCGCCTTCTGACGACGCCGCTGAAGACCGGCAGGGGCTGGTTGCAGGACCGCCTGAAGCAGCCTGCCTTGCGCGCCATCGCGACAGCGGCAATCAGCCTCTTTGGCGACCGGTCAGTCATGCCTTGGCTGATCGCCAAGATGCGTGAGCCAGAGCTTGTCTTCGCCGCCGGGCTGGCGCTGCGCGATCTTTTCGATGTGGATTTCAATGATACCGACCTGTTCACGATAGACCCGGCCGTGCTCGGCAAGGAATTTGAATCCCTGACGGACGGCCCGCTTCCGGTCGCGGATCGCGTGGCGGCATGGTGGGACGAGGCGCGCGGTGGGCGCAATCACGAGCCATTCCATTCGATGCGCAGGCTTCGGCTGGATGCGTTGCGCGCAGCACTCGCCGAGCCGGACGCGCCTCTGGCCGATTGGCGCAGGACGCGCCGCTTCCCGGCCTGGATGTGAGTTCAGCCGCGGTTCATCCGGGTCAGCACCGCGGCGGCGCGTAGTCCCCCTTCGGAGGCCACCTCACAGATGGCGGTCGGCCCCGGCGCATAGTCGTTCAAGAAGCTGTCGGCCGCGAGCACCAGAGCCAGCGCTCCGCCGGCAGCCCCGATATCGCCGACGGTCATTGCGTGATAGGCGGTAGGCAGAATCTCGCGGCGGGTACGGTAGAAACGAGGATGGGCGATCATCGTTTCCCAGCCGCTGTAGCGTTCGCCATTGCCATTGCTGACGATGAAGTTGATGTCGGGTTCGGACCGACTTGAGCCGATCACCGCGTCGCGCAAGGCGCCAAGCATTGCCCGCCCCTGGCTAAAGCGATCCGATAGAACGCTGTCGCCTTCCTGCGCCGTGCCAACCCCAAGGATGGCAGCCTGTATGGCAGCCTTTCCCTTCGGCTCTAGTGTCAGTCGGACAAAAGCCGCGGCTTCGCCAGGCACCAAGCCTTGCGGGTTATCCGGACCCTTGAGGCGGCCAGTTTGGCTGAGACGGGAAAGATCGGCGTCGTTGATCAGACTGTCGACGCCGCCAAGCAGAACCTGTCCGACGTCTTGCCGTTCCAACAATTCCACAGCTTGATCGAGAAGACTTAAGGTGGCGGCCGCGCCGCCATCGATCGCACGTGAGGCGGAATGGAAGCGATTGCCGGTCGCCCCGATCACGGCCGCAAGAAAGCCGGAGACGGGAATGTCGGCATATGCTGGGTGATCGCGAAAACTCTCCGGAGGAGTAAGAAGGATGGCCGTCGCCTCTGAGCCGACCGTGCCGGTTCGTAGCGCCTCGCCTATGGCACGGGAGGCCATGTTTATCAGCCATGCTGCGTGAGTCTTTCGCAATTCATGATGCGCCGGTATGCGTGAAACCACCTGGCTCAAACCAAGATTGAAAAAGCCCTGGACTTCGACCGCGCTCAGATTTGCACGGATGGCGGCCAGGGTTTGGCGGGAATCGAGTCCAGCCGCCGTGACCGCACCGCATCCGGCGATATACAAGGGCCGCTTCATGCCGACCAGGCTTGGGGCTGCGGTGGCGCCCCTTTGCCAGGATGGACATAAGCCTTGCGCCTGCGCACAGCAAGAATGTAGCCGGGCGTCACATGACCGAAGGCGATCTGCAACAGCGGCTTGGCACTACGGCGTGTAACGATGGCAAGCCGTGCCTTGAGCGTCACCCTGGAAAGGTTGGGCTCGATCAGTACCGTATCTGGTCGAAAGACTCTCTCTTCCACCCGGTCTGCATATATGAGCTTGATCGGTGCCACGACCTTTGGAATACGAAAATCCCAGCGCCCGCTTGGCGTCATTCCAACGATCGCGACATTTTCTCCACCACTGATTTCGGGCAAATGTTGGTCCGACGGCGTACAAAGATTGTAGCGGACATTGTAATCCTTGGGCGGCAAGGGCCACTGCGAGGCGAGCCATGCTTCGTCATAGGTCCCCGCCAGAGGCAGACGGGGCAACCAGGAGCGGCCGAGCGGACCAAACCCCGCCGGCCGTGGCCGATCCGAAGGGCTTGTGAATGGTTCATCGGGATACGTGATGTTGGGGGCTTGCGTTCGGACCTCGGGATCGGCAGAGGCGGCATGTCGATAGCCCACTCCCAATGGATTGCGCCGGTCCATCGGACCGTTCGGAATTGTCCCGCCATAGGCACGCTCATAGACGATAGGCATGCTGTTGAATGGTCGGGGCTGGGAGTAACTGCCGGCATCATAAATCCGATCGCCAACGACATTAAGCACTTTTCGCAAACCGGCGAACATGAACCCGGCCTGCATCTCGCGGACCGGCTTTCCATTCGGCGCATGCGCGGTGCCAATAATGATAATTTCCGCCGCTGGCTTGACCGGAACGATATCGGCCTCATAGCGGGTTGAGGACGATGCCGGGTCTCCGAACCAGGTGTCGCAGAGCGCGACAGGAAGTTGTTCTTCAGCAGCAATAAGTTGGCCATTGTCCGACGGGGAAAAGCTTGCCGAGAAGATGGCGACGAGAACTTCTTGACCGTTCAGGTCGACCTGAACGTTCGTGGCGGCTTCAAAAGGTGTTCGGTTTTCGAGCCAAACGTTGAACGCCATTGGTCAGCACCAGTTTCCCTTCGCGTCGAGACCGATCGGCCAATAGGGCATACACGTGACGAGACAAACGAAATCGCTGCGCTCCGCTTCCACGAGCCATCCTAACAGGAGTACCTGAGGCGGCACCTTGTCGCCTTCGGCCAAGGACGCGTTTAGCGCCACGCACCGAAGCCAGAATTCACGGATCAGCGCAACGAACTGAGGATCGGATGCCGGGCCGGCAACACGGCGCAAAAAGGCCATCCGCACCGCGCTGTCCCGTTCCTGGCTGTTTTCACGCGCCTGTGCATCGATCAGGCCCGACCACCATTCTGCGGCAATTGGATAGACTATGCTCAGGCCCTCAAGATATTCGCTGAAGAGTTGCCGATGGTCTGAGCCTGCTTCGGCCAAAGGTTTGGCCGCGCCCTGCCGGAGCAGGGTGTCGACGTCGGTCGGCGAACAGTAGAGCCTGGATAGGCCCTTCTCCACGTTGTGAATCGTTTCCAGGGCCATTTTAGACGATTTCTCCATCCTTCATTCCCATTGGAATGAACTGCATGGTTCGCATCACACGGTGGAGGTCTTGGTGCTCACTGGCAAGATCGTTGAGGAGAAGGTCAATCGGAGGCACGTTTTCACGCGACGCCGGTTCTGTATCGACTCCCCATTCTTCCACGACCGGTTTCTCTTCATATCGTCTGCCAGCTTCCTCCAATTCCAGATTGCGGGCCTCGGCAGCCAGGAAATATCTCCTGAAGATCTCGATCAGGCGTGGATGCCCCCCCATTCCCGACGGCCAACGCAGATCGAAGTCCACAACAAGCTTGTCGGGATAACTCTTTTCCGTGTTCTCCTTCAGGCTTTTCGTCCACCACTTTTTAATCCTCGGAATCTCTTTCTTCAGCTCGCTGATGTAGGAGGCTTGAATGGCTTGAAGCGTTTCGTCCATCGTCTTTCCTCACATCATCTTGGCCAGCGTTCGTGCATGTTCGGCAATTATGCCGTTCGTGTTACCGCCCTGCGAACAAGCGCATTTCCGGCAATGCGGTTTCACACATTCGGGCTTGGCGAAATGCTTCTTGAACCCGGAAGGGTCGGCGGGCGGCGGTTCAGGCAGATGACACGCGCCATTTTCCCATGCGGTCTTCATTGGCGGTTGGTGATCGGGCGTCATGGCCGCTTTGTCACGATTTGCGAACTTGCCGCGTCCGGCCGTCTTGTAGTCGTCCTCGGACGGCAGCCATTTCCCGCCGCATTCCCAGCAATCCTCGCCGTGAACTTCGTCATCCTGTTCGGAGGTGATATCGGGCGCATGCTCGGAGCGCTTGTAGGGCGGGCATTTCTTACCCTTGGCGTCCGCCGGGATAGCTGCGAGAAGCGAGACCAAAGCCGCGCCGTCGAGCCCATTGCAGGGGTCGCTCGCCTCGTTCTGACCCACCATATCGCCGTGGCGGCAAACCCCTTTGCCCTCCACCTTGACGGTGAAAGACCAAAGCATGAAAGCGGCCTTGCCCTTGATCTTGTGCGTGATCACACCTGCGCCAAGGCCGGGCGTCGCAGGCTCGTTGCCGGTGCTCATCGAGACTTCCGAGGCGTTCTCCAACGCGGTCGGATTTCCATCCGCCTTGAACGATTTGCTTCCT
This sequence comes from Mesorhizobium sp. M1066, assembly GCF_040318635.1. Classification (NCBI taxonomy): domain Bacteria; kingdom Pseudomonadati; phylum Pseudomonadota; class Alphaproteobacteria; order Hyphomicrobiales; family Phyllobacteriaceae; genus Mesorhizobium; species Mesorhizobium sp. M1066. The sequence continues at coordinate 24,652 of NZ_JAMYMR010000036.1, read as the reverse complement.
TTGATCAGGTCGGATGCCGACATCATGTTGACATACGGAACCGGAACCGGTCCGGCGGGCGGCGGCGGCGGCGACAGGCAAACGTCACCGGGCGCTATACCCTTGCCACCGCTTCCCTTGTGGAACAGTCCCATTTTCTCGGCAAAGACGGTAATCGCCATGTCTAGAATATCTCCGTCTGCATCGGTGCCGCGCGCATTGCCGGCAACGCATTGGCCGCCAGGTCATGAATGTCTCGGAACCTGAATTCCTTCACTTCCCAGTCATCGCTCCAAAAGACCAAGTCGACCTCCAACGGACTCGCAACCGGCGCTGCTATAGCAGCCAGCTTTCCTTCGATGGCCGCCGCCAGCCACCCCTGGTCGATTGCGGCACGGGCGATTTCATGAATCTCGTCGAACCATGGGGCGGCCATGTCCGGTACCGGCCCTATCGCCACGATCGCGAACGGATATCTTCGCCCGACGCGATCCTCGCTCATGCGCCAGACGCCTGCGCAAGACTGTTCACAGAAAATCGCCGCGGGCACGGTGAAGCGCCATACTCGTGAATCGAGTTCCCCTTCATCAGGCCGCGCCAGCAATTCCATCGACATCCAGCGGTCCCAGCGGTCGATAAAGGTGCGCGGCAGGTTCCAGGCGACGAAATCTCCGGTCGCCGGGATCTTGCCGAAGAAGCCGGTTGTCATATCTGCGGTGGACATGAGAATTTCTTGAACATTTGCAGGTTGTAGGGGTTTTCGACGCTTGCCGCCTTGAGCTCGAAATCGGCCCACATTCCCTTCGTGCCCAGGCGTAGGCTGTAGACATCAGTCAGCGAAGTTCCTGCGAAACGGCCGCTACGCAGCATCCTCAGCCAGGCCCAGCTGCCGGTCTCGTTGAGGAGGATTTCGGGCGATCCGTCGATCGGCTGGAAGGCGAGTGAGATGACCCCGGTGCCGTCCTTGCCGGGCCAGGTCATCGGTTGCGGCCGTGTTGCGTTGTTGTAGTAGACGAGGCTCTGGCCATCGAGATTGAGCGTGACGCGCGTGACGTTGGGAGATAGGTCCTTCGGTTCGAGCGTGAAGCTCATCACCGGTCCGGTCCCACCGGGAAACAGATCGTCGCGGATGTGCCTGGCCTGCTCGAACGCCGCCAGCGCCGAAGCATCGAGGCCGAAATCGGCGCGCCATTTCCATGGTTGGCTGGTCATATCGACATAGTTGATCAGGTGGTCGTTGATGAAACCGTCGATCAGCCCGGCCGGTCCGAACAGGCGGGCGAAATCACGGACGTTGACGTCCACCGCACTATCGGGGCTGAAGGGGTAGCGGTCGGTCAGCGCCGCCTGGCAGAAGGGCAGGATGTCGGCGCGCCAGATGGCATTGAGTTCCGAGGTGACCGCCTTTTGCGTCAACCCGCTGGTGTCGCCGGCGACACCGCCGAGCCAGTCGTCGATCGGATCGGGCAGGATTTGCGCTTGCCTGGCGACCGCTCCCGTCAGCTCGGCGAGGCCGCCCTGCTTCTTGATGGCGTCCTGAGGGTCGGGATTGGCCGTCACCGTCTGCAGCACGTTGGACAGCGCCGTCAGAGCCACCACTGCGGCGTCGAGTGCCGGCGGCTGGCCGTCGACCTCGGCGATTGCACCCTTGAGTGGCTTGAAGTGCTCGGCCACCAGATTGCCGGTAAGGTCCACCTCGTCGGCTGAGCCCGCGCGTGGAAGCAGCTTTGCCCCCGTTTTCACGATCTTGCCAAGCTTGCCGAGTTTGCCGAGCAATTTCGAGCCGCCCTTGGCCGCAGCCTTGTCGTCGGCCGGCGCTTCATCGGACCGGGTAAGGTCAGTTTCCTGAACGACCGCGGTGAGCAGGCGTTTCAACGCTGAATCGGCGCTGGAGAGATCCTTCAGATTCTCACTGGCGACATTGAGATCGGTCAACGGCGCCAGCCTCATATCGCGCAGGAAGCTATCCCACTGCGCGATATAGTCGTCATAATAGAGCTTCAGGATATCCTCCGACAGTGCCGATACGGAGGTTTCGGAGTTCTCGGAGCAGCCGCCGGCGAAGACCGCCCGATCCAGCGCCGCTTGTGCTGCCACGTCCTCGATCCGGTCTAGAACGGCATCATGGAAGCCGGCGTAGGTGAACGCCCCCGAAACGCCGGCGCGAAGTGTCTTGTCGGAACGCCGCGCAAACACCTTGCCGCCATTGGGGCCGGCGAAATTGGCCGGAATCCAGTCTTTTAACCCGGCCACCGCCGGATCGGCCAGCAACTGCTTGTAGGCGCGTGCCGGCAACGAAATCGTGCACACCGTTTTCAGCGCTTCGGCAACCAGGGCTTGGTCGGGCGCGATATAGCTTTCGTCGACCGCCATCCGGCGGATGGCGGCAAGCTGATGCTCTTCGGCATCGGCGGTCGGAAATGGTGCCGCGGCCGCGAATTCGGGCAGGCTGTTCACCCACCAGTTCTGGGCGTAGTCGGTATCCATCTGCGACAGACCCGTCATCATGCGATAGGTCTTGAGAGCGCCGAGCATGAAATCCGGGTCGCGGATCTGCCGCCACATCGTTGCCTCGAGCAGTGCGACCATGCGTGGCTCGAGGATGTTGCGCAGCGCGTGGTCGTAGGCGTCGGTCTGTGCCCGCGTCAGTTCCGCCGAGGCCGATGGCCCCAGCAGGTCCTGGGCAGCACCCGGCGGTGCCGTCCGGGCATTCGCAACCGCGTCCATCGCATCGAGCGCGCCGCCCATGGCGGGCTGCTCCACCGATGCCGGGGTTGCAGCGATGGAGGTCAGCGGCGTCTGTAGCGCTTCGAACTGGCCTGCCTGGGCCGTTATCGCATTGCGGTTGTCAAAATAGGACCAGGTGAACAACCCACCGGCCAACAATGCCGCCGCCGCGCAAGCGGCTGCCGCACCCCGCCAGATCCAGGCGCGGCGACGTTGCGCCATTGGGTCGAACGTGCCGAGGCCCGCTTCCTTGAAGATGACTTCAGTCAGCAGGTTCTTCAGGAAAAAGCTGCGTTTCTCGAACCTTGGTGCGGGCAGCGCCCGCCGCGGCGGAAGTCCGAAGGACGAAGACAGCGCCGCGGTCAGTCGGTCGATGGGCGCTCCTTCCTGCGTCGCCGATGTCAGATAGAGCCCGCGCAGCCAGGCGACCTCTTCATACCGGCTTTCTCCGAACATCGCCTCGACCAGCACCTGTATCGGTTCAGACAGACTTGCGAGCTGGGCGGGAAACCGGAAAATCTCGGCACGGGCGGCGAGTTTGTCCTCATCTTCCAGCCTCGGCACCAGCCGCCGCTCGAGTTCAGTCGCCAGCGTGGAAATTTCCCGTTCGATGGTCTTGGCATCGACACGCGCATCCAGCGCGAAGGTGGTCCCCCACACCTGCTCCCGCGAAGCCGTGGACAAGCCGCCGAAGAAAGCCTCGAAACCCTTGATCAGATCGGCCTTGGTCAGCATCAGATAGACCGGAAGGCGGATTTCGAGCCGGTCGTTGAGCTCGGCCAACCGGCGCCGGATCTTGCGGCCGTGCGCCTTGATGGCTTCATCGCCCTCCGAAAGCACGTCGATCGAAAGCGCGACGATCACGCCGTTCAGCGCGCGGCGTCCGCGGTGCTTTTTCAACAGGTCGAGGAAGCCCAGCCATTCAACCGCGTCCACATCGGGCTGGCTCTCCTGCTGGACATAGCGGCCGGCGGTGTCGATCAGAACCGCGTGTTCGGAAAAGAACCAGTCGCAGTTGCGCGTGCCGCCGACCCCCTGCAGGTCGTCGGTGAGGTCGATCGGAAAATTCAGGCCGGACTGCCGCAAGGCCGTGGTCTTGCCGGTGGCCGGCGGCCCGACGATCACATACCATGGCATTTCGCGCAGAAACTTTCGTCCGCCCAGCTTGCGGCGCTTCAGTTCGGCCATCACCTCGGCGAACTTGGCACCGACGGCCGCGACATTCTCTTCGCCGGGTCTGAGCGGCTTTTCCACCACCGGCGCGGCAATCTCGGCGACGAACATGCGGTTGGCGCGGATCGCCCGGCGCTGGGCGACGATCAGCCAGATCAGCCAGAAGATGACCAGCAGCGCAATGATGACGATGCGCACGTTATCAGAGGCGAACGGTTCATAGGGACCGACCCTGACGATCGGACCGAACACCCAGATGACCAGGGAAAGCAGCGTGAGGCCGATCAGCGTCCATAGCCAGCGTGATGTCAGGACAGCCCAAAGGAAGCGCAGGATGAACATCTCACAGCCTCTTTTCGACAAGCACCTCGACGCGGCGGTTCAAGGCCCGCCCCTCGCGCGTGCTGTCGGTGGCGACTGGATCGGTTGCCGCGCGGCCCTCGGAATGGACGCGATCCCGCGGCACTCCGTTCTGGACCAGCATGTCGGCAATCGTCTGGGCGCGAGCCTCCGACAGTCGCTGGTTGGTCGACAGCGGATTGGTCTTTTGCAGGGGAACGCTGTCGGTATGACCGACGACGGTGATGTTTCCGATCAGCTCCTGGTTGGCGAGGATCACCTTGGCGAGCGACCCGATCAGGGGCTCGAAGCCTTCGGTCAGTTGTGGCCGTGACGACTGGAACAGTTCGGGATTGGAGGCCTGGATCGTCAGCTTGGCCAGCGAAACGCTTTCGGTGCCGCTGAGGGCGGATTTGAGGTCGGCGGGCGCCCCGGCCTGAAATTCCGGCAACAGCGCAAAATCCACCTTCTCCGGCGGCGGGGCATCGACCTCGGGCGACGTGCGGGTGATGTCGCCGCGCGCGGGCGGCGGCAGTGCGCGAACAAGTGTGGAGAGCTCGACCGCCTGGCTGCTCAGTGCCATCGAGAGCCCGACATGGATTGTCATGGCTGCAACCGCCGCACCGAGCGCCATGACCCAGATCGGAACGATGAAGCGCTGCGGCTCGTCAGATGCGATCACGCCTTTCCAGTTTGGCGACAGTGGCGCGCCTTCGGCGTCGGCATCGCGTAGGAAGCGTGCCGCCGCCACGCGAACGGCATTGAGGGAGCGGTCGCCGGATCGGGCCGACACGCGGTATTTGCCACGAAAGCCAAGCGCCATGCATTGATACTGCAGTTCCAGCAATTCGCGATCACGGTTGGGATGGCGCTCGAGTTCGTCGAGACGGGTGAAGAACTGCGTGCCGGCATCGACATCGCCGCGCAGCATGACCACAAGCGGCTGCCGCGGCCAGGCGCTGGCACCGCCCCATGGCGTGTTCAGGGCCAGATCGTCGAGCAACGCCGCCACCACCCAGGCCGCCTGGTCGGCGCGCTCCATTGAGGATCCGACCGACATAGCCGTGTCGCGTGCCCGAACCAGTTCTTCGAGCAACCGGGTTCGCAATGCTTCCGGATTGTCCGGCGGCAGCGCACTTTCAAGCTCGGGAGCGAATTCGAGCAAGGGCGCAAATGCGTTGACGAGTGCGTTCGGATGGGTGCGGGAGCGCTTTACCGACGCGGTCGGCAAAGGTGGCGCCATCGGCCGCGGCATCGGCGCGCCGGTCAATCGAATGCGGGTGCGTTCGCGATCCTCCGACAGTCCGAACGGATCATCGCGGCTCATGATCTCACCTGTTCACCGAATAGCAGTCCACCTGCGGCTCGCTTGGCAACACGCCCGAAACGCCGATGACGAAGCCGGGAGCGTCGAGCAGCGACGCCCAGTGCTCACTTTTCTGGTCCAGTTCCAGGCATAACCGATCGCCATCGTAAGGAATCTCGCGCGGCTGGGAATGAAGCGGTTTCAGCGGAATGCCGGGCAAACGCGATTTCCACAGGCCCTCGAACTGGTCGGCCGAGCCGACGGTTGCTTGATGGACGAATATCTTGCGCAGCGCGTCTTCCGACAACTCCGAACCGACCCGGATGACGATCCGGCTGGCCACAAGCAGCTTCGGATTGTCGATACGGATCTTCCAGACATTGGTCGAATGCCGCATGACAGGCAGCGCACGCGATTTGGGCTCGATGTAACGCAGGCTGAGGATGAGCGAGCGCAGCGCATCCGCCAGCGCCGAATAGGCGGGGCCAGGCGCCATGTGATCGTAGGCGGGCAACTCGCCCAGCCGCCGCGCGCTCGATCCGTAGGTCGCCATCGAACCGGCGAGCCCAGCAAGTTCCAGGTATAGCTCGGCTGGATGGAACACATCCTGAGCCAGCATGTGGGCCAGCCGCGGACGTGCCGCATTGGCGAGATTGAGCATCAGCAAATCTTCGACGCTGCGCCCAGGTCCGCCCATGACCATCTTGCCATGCGCCTCGGCGATCTGGTCGAGGCCGGTGACAACTTCCAGCAGCAATTGCCGGTACCAGGCCACGGCGCCCGTAACCAAGGTCGGTGGCAGGAAGGTCTCGTCCAGGGTGACGCCGCCATCGGCTCGAATCCCCTTGAGGTCGGCTAGCGGCAAGGCCGTGTAGCCACCGACCGACTTGCCGGGTGCGAGCAGCAACGCCTGCGGCCGGGCAATTTCGATTTCTTCAGGGTCTGAACCGCCCTGGACGGCGTCACGCACCGAAACGATCCGCCCATGATATCGCGCACCCGAGGCGGCAGCGTGTGCCGGATCGAAGCCGACACCGCCCGGAGGCTCCAGCGGCAAGGCGATCAGCACCGGTCCGGCGCCCGTGTCAGGGGTGATCGGCAGCGGTCGCGGCGCGTCCATCATGTCCGGGATGGAAAAAGGTGTCCCATCCGGAAAGATGCCCCGCGCGGACAGGATCGAGATCTGGCCGGCTTCCAGCAACGCATGGTCCAGCGTCAGCTGTTGGAAACCGAACGTATGCAATTGCCCGGCCTGCAACGCGCCGCGCACCGTCGCCTCGAAAAAGCGATCCTGCTGCTGGAAATGCTGGGTCCGCAGGAAAAGCCCTTCGGACCATAGCACCCTGTTTGCATTGCTCATGCCGCTACTCTCTGCATTGAGCTCCCCTTGCCCTTTGCCGCTAGGCGGAAATGCCGCCGCTGCCAAGCGTGACGTTGATCGTGAATTTCGATCCAGACGACACCGACTTGGTTGTCCGCCAGTTCCGGCCGCCGGGCTCGCGGATCAGAGCAACAAAGCCCAGCGCCGTCGCGTCCGGCTCGACCGTGATGGTTTTGGATGCGGATTTTCCCGGCCCGACGGAAATCTGGTCGGATCCGATGAGATCGCCCGCCAGCGCCGTGCCGGCATCCCCCTGCAGCGCGAAATAGTCGGCGGAATTGAATTTGCCGGTGCTTTTCAGCCGCATCACCAGGATCGTTACCGGCCGGTCGCCGCCGCCTGGTCCCGGGTTCATGCCAGCACCGCCGGTTACGTTGACGGTGATCACCGATGGTTTCGGCGGACCACTCTGGCAAGCCGCAAGCAACCCTGTCGCGCCCAAGGCAACAACAAATTCACGTCGATCAATCATCTCTCACTCCTCCTCGTATGCATCTCGAAAATCAGCGCCGATTTCGCCAAGGAAGCTCTTTTCAGCACTCTCGGCGATTTCACGATGGCGCTTCTGGTAAAGTTCCCACAGCTTGGCGCCCCGCCCCCCAGAGAGAAGGGTTCCGATCGCGGAATTCGATTTCAGCTCTTCCTCGATCATTACCGGGTCCAAACGGTCGATCATCCGCCGCATGGCGGTCTGTATGCCTCGCCAGGCGCGTACGTGATGTTGCGCGAGATCGCGCACCGCATCGGTGATTGCCGCTTCACCGCCGAGAAATCCTGGGCTGCGCTCAGCGATAAGCGTTATGATGGCGTCGTCGACGGTCGGCAGGAACTTGAGCGGATTGACTTCGGAGGCCCCGACCATGGTCTGCGCGACGCGCGCGTTTCCCTTTTCCTCGGCCCGCTTGCGCAGAAGCTGCATCAGGCCTTCCATCATCATCCGGTATTCGCGACCGAACTTCTCCATTTCCGCGATGCTGTCGCGTCCGGGGGAATCGGCTTCCTCGACACCCATGCCATGCAGGAATGCGGCGCGAAGCGCCATCTCCTCCGGCCGCGCCGCAGCCAGCGCCGGGGCGGCTTTGGGAGCAGCACCCACACGTGATGAAGCAGGGGTAGCTGCGGGCTGCACCGGCAAATCCCAGGGATTGGCTGATTGGGATCGCTGGGCGATGCGCTCGCGCTGTTCGATCGAACTGGCGCCGTTCGCCGAACTGAGCGTGGCGGCTGGTCCGAAAGCAAAGTCATCATGGGTTCCGGACGGCTTGTCACGGGCGGCTTCGGCTGCGCGGTCGGGGGACGGTACCGCGTCGAGGCTGAACGGGTCCGCTTGGCTCGCCGTGCCGCCCGGTTCGCGATAAGGGGCGGGATTTTTCGACACCGGCGTCGAAACCGGATCGAGGCTGAACGGGTCATCGAAAGCGGCCGAGTGGCGCTGGTCGGAGTTGGCACGTTCGAATGCACCCGCAACCGGCTGCTCAAAAGGGTTCGGCAGATCGGCCGGACGTGGCCGTCGCGGCTCTTCTTCGACCTTGGCGGAAAAGAAGTCATCGCGACCGATGCTCACCGGGGCCCGGGATGCTGGCGGCGCGCGTTCCGAAACCGGCTGGCCGGCCGCTGGTGCTTGAGTGGCTGGCGTTTGCATGTCGACATGGACGACGTAGTCGCCCAATCTCAGCCGCATGCCACTTTGAAGGCGCGTCGACTTGCCGGCACCGAGCGGGCTGTCGGAGTCGTTTATGAACAATCCGCTGCTCGACGTGTCGGTGACGAAATATCCATCTCGCCCGCCAGAGATCTTGCAATGTGCCCTTGAAACGAACATGTCGGGATCGTTGATCTGCCAACCCGCGTCCGCGCTGCGGCCGATCACCAGCTCACCCTCGTCAAGCCGGGTCTGCCGCACCGCCTGGGTGCGTGGCCCTTGCTCCAGTGTCAGCAGCAGGCTCATGCCGCGACCCCCGTCATTTCCGGCCGCCATCCGACGATTGTCCGCAGCCGCATATCGTCAGCATCGCCCCTTTCGATGGGTCGCGCAAGCCAGGCGGTCCGCCCGAGCCGAACCGCTCCGATTTGGGGCGGCGGTACGGCTTCACGCGCAAGCACGATGCGCAGATCGACGTCGAGCGACTCCCCGACCATGTCGCGAACGGCCTGCTTGAACAGCTTGAGCCGCTCGCCGCCAGGCAGGAACGCCTTGAACTCCTCATACCCCAGCGGGCCGACACGCAGTTCGATCCTGCTTTGGCGGCTGAAAACGCGTGGGCCGATCGTCGCGCCGTTGCCGAGCCCTGCAAAGGCCTTTGCAAGACGGGTCTGGAGACCGGTTGGTACTGTTATCCAGGCGGAGATGAACTCCTTGATCTGTACCGGCGCCTTGAACGCTTCCGCCAGGAACAGCGTCAGCCGTTCCGGGCCGTCGACCTGATTGGCCAGCGAAGCCGCCTGGCGAAGCTTCACCGTATCGAGATTGGGGTCCTGCGTGCCGGGAAGTCCGATCCCGGCCATGGCTTCAAGCATGGCCCGAACGCGCCCGCCGACAGCGCGCTCGACCTGGACCGCCGGGTGCGCATCCGCCCACGCCCGATAGTAGAGGGCGATCATACGGTGCTGCAGAATGTTGACGAAGTCGACGAACGTCGTGTCGCTGGTCAGTTGTGCCTCGGCGCCGGCGAACCAGCGTTGCGAGAGCCGGTCGAGCACCCAGCGCGTCAGATGCAGCGGCATTGGACCTTCGGGTCCCAGCAGACCAAAATTTGCCACCGTGACCCGGGCCGGTGCCGCATCGCGGGCTTCGCGGAACACAACCAGGTCCCGTGCGGAAAAGGCGAGGCGCACATGCTGGCCGAGCCGTGCCGGCTCACGGTCGGGGCGGCCGGAATGGCCGAACAGACCGCTCCGTTGTTCGAGGCGGCGCAGCAGTTCGAAAAAGTCGAACGTCTCGGACAGACCTTCGGCCCTGTTCGGGCCGGGCTTGTCTAGATCAGGTAGCGATTGCCGGGCGTCATCGGCCATGGCACATCCTCCTGCTTCTGCAGCAGCCGCGTGCGGGTTCGCACGAAGCCGTTTATCCCGGCGTGACGAGCAAACAACCGCGCCAGCAAGGCCGAAAGCAGCAAGGTACTTTGGCCGGCCAGGACCGATTGATCAACATGCAACGTGACTTCGGTACCGCGTCCAAAGCACATCGGTCCATCGATTTGCAGACGTTCGATGACCGACTGCGAGTCGATACGCACGATCGAATGCACATTTCGGGCAAGGCTTGGATCGCCGCGATCGGCATAAAGGTCGAGTAGCGCATGCAGGGGATCGATGCCGCGGCCTTCTTTGGCAAGACTGAGAAAGTTGAGCGCGAGCTGCGCCACCAGCCGCCAGGCGAGATCATCGGCCCGCGATTCCCCGTCGGCCCCAGCAGGCAGTGCCGCAGGAATAGCTGGCTGCGGCGCACGCAAGGCGCCGAGCAGCCTTACGGTTTCGACCGGGTCGCCGGCCTCTAACGTCAACGTCGGATTGTCGTCGAGGATCGGCAGATCACGATTGGTGCAAAGCGCCATCACGTCGAGCCGCTTCAGCGGCCGGGTCGCCGGCCTTGCGAGCGGCCGGGACACGGCCAGGAAAACGTCATCCCCGGTATAGGACGTTCGCGTCAGGCCTTCGCGGCGCTCCTCCTCCATCGCGCGGCGAGGGCGCCTTTCGGTCGAATAGACCCAACCACTACCGCGGTTCTGACCCAGGCTGAAGAGCTCGGGGATTTCGGCGTCGTTGCCTTCCGTGTCGGCGTCCTCGACGCGGATGACCCGGTAGATTTCGAAGTCACGCGCCCGCGTCCGGTCCGCATGCAACACCTGGCGCGTCTTGCGTTCATCGACTTCGACGACGTTGCACTCGCGTTCGAACAGATTGATGATCGGTGTCGCGAAAAGTTCGAAGTCCGCCGGCGTCAGATCGGCCAGCTCGGGAACCGTGCGTTTGAACAGGAAAATGATCTCGAGTCCGGCCGCGCATTGGCGCACGACAGGCTGCAATCCCAAAACCCGTGCATAGTGAAAGCGCTCGGGCATCATGAAGTATTCGCGCAGCAACCGGTATCCTTCGAATGTCGGGCGGGTGCGCGGCATCAAGGCCTCGTCGTCGCTGATGCCGATCATCTCGGGTGCCGGCAACGGCGACAGCGGGTTGGTCTTGCCTTCCGGTCGCGCTGCTGTGGCCGTGCAGGCGCCGAAAATCGCATCGAACAGTAGCGGCGCCTTGGTGCGTCCGGCAAAATAGAGCTCGAGCCGATCGAGCGCCAATTCGTCGAGCTTGCCTTTTCCGGTCCGGCCCAGCGTGATGCGGAGCGCCGCCTCGCCGCCGACGCCGCCGATCGGCCCTATGCCGGCCATCGCCAGCGCGCTGCGGTCCTGAAAATAACTGACCGAAGTGATCGCTATCGGCCACAGGGTCATTTCTTGCGCAGTGGAGAAAGTGCAGCGTGTCGACAGGCCGGGCTGCAGACTGGAAACCAGCCGTGTATTGCGTTTGACGATATGGCCGGCCAGCATGGTCTGGACCTGCTGGCCGGGTTTTAGCACCACCATCGCCGTTGCCGGCGCCGGGGTGACCAGATCGGGATAAAGAACATCGAGCACACTGCGGGAAAATCGCGAGCGCTCGGCGTCGACCTTCAGCCGGGTGCGCGCGGCGAGAAAAGCGACGCCATCCAGCAGTCGCTCGACATATGGGTCCGGACACGGGACTGTATCGAGGGAAAGGTTGCGCGCCACTGCGGGATGCATGTCGGCGAATTCCGCAGCAAGGCCACGGATATGGGTCAGTTCCTCCTCGTAGTACTCAACGAAGACACGATCCATCTCAGGCGTCCCTAATTTCGGTCCGCGCCAAGCCGTTATCGAGATTGATCGTAGTGCGCAGGCGCATGCGTTCGGGCGTCGGCGTCATGATCAGCACGGCGTCTATCTCGATCTTCAGGCCAACGGTCTTGTCGCCAAGCGTGACCGTAACCTTTGTTGCGCTTTCCTTGAGGCGAGGTTCGAAGGTGGCGAGCACCGCTCGGATCTCACGCGCAAGAACGTCCCGGTCGAAGTCGCGGGAAGAGCGGCCCGAAAAGGAAGGCACGCCGTAATTGACCACGCTTCGGCGGACCTCCGGAAAATCGGCAAGCGAAGGTGGATTGTCTGAAATATGTTCATTTTCCAGATCGGAAAGAAGCGGTGTGGCCTCGAAGCGCTCGGTGTTGAAGAGCGCCTCGATGTCACGCCGCACCGCTTCCCTGAGTACGCTGGCCGATACCACCACGCCACGGCTTTCGATCTCGGCGCGGTGATGGATCTGAAAGGCCAATCGATGCAGACGGCGTTTCTGATCCGGTGTCAGTTCCCCATCGGCGTCGATGGTTCGCGTACTGCCGGCAACGAGTGCGTCGAGGCGGTCCGCGCCAAGCTCGTCGAGGAGGACATGGCGCAGCCCATCTATTTCCGAGGTCAGCCCCGGCAGGTCGTTGACGAGGCGATCCCAAAGCGATGGTTGGACGGCCTCGCTTTTCGCCCGCAAGCCGCTGGTGGTCTGCTGCTTACCCGCGCCGGTCCGCCGGACCTCACTTGCCGACATAGACATCCATTTCGGCTTCATCGTTGCCGTCATAGACGAACTTGATCTTCTTGTAGGCGAAGCTGACCTCTTCCTGAATCAGGTCTTCCTCATCTTCAGCCTGCGACATGTCGTACTCCATGACGAAGGCGTCATTCAGGGTGATGACCAGATAATCCTTGCTTTCGCCATCGATGGTCCGGCGTGCCGAAAACACCACCTCATCAAGGGCTTTGTTATCGAACAGCGCCTTTTTCAGGTAGGGCGAGGATTTGTCGTAATGTTTGGTGAACTTGATCATGCCCATGTTCACGCGGCCACGGCGCGAGATCGAATTCGGATCATAGGGGGCGACCATCTTGTAGTCGACGCCATGAATTTCGATCTCGTCTTCGTGGCCGTCGCGTGTGCTCGGGCCTTTGATATCGGGAACCTTCAGAAAGCCATCAATCTTTGTAGTCGTGGGCATTGTGTTTCTCCACCGCTTCAAAAACCAGGTTGTTGTTGCTAAAATCAAGTCTTAACGGACGGTAGTTCGGACACCAGTCGGAGCGAGGCGTTGATGCCCTCCAGCTGGTAATGCGGGCGCAAATAGAAGCGAGCATTGTAGTAGCCCGGCCGCCCCTCCACGCTGTCCACTTGAACCTCGGCGGCGGCAAGGGGGCGCTTGGCGCGCGCCTTGTCGTCGGCGAAGGCCGGGTTGGCCAGCACGTATCGGTTGATCCACTCGGTCAACCAGATCTGCATCTCGGCGCGCTCCTTGAACGAGCCGACCTTGTCGCGCGCGATGGCCTTGAGGTAGTGCGCAAAGCGCGAAACTGGGAAGAGATAGGGCAGGTTGGCGCTCAGCCGCTCATTGGACTGCGCATCGGGATCGACCAGCCGCCCCGCCCGCGTTTCGTCGTCCTGCAGCGAGTGTGCCCCGATGAACGCCGCCAGATCGGTGTTCTTCCGGTGCAGGATGGGCATCAGGCCAAGCTTGGCCAGTTCCGCCTCGCGCCGGTCGTCGATGGCGACTTCCGTCGGGCATTTCATCGCGATCGAGCCGTCGTCGGTCGGGAAGCTGTGCACCGGCAGGTTGAGCACCGTGCCGCCGTTCTCGACGCCGCGGATCTGCGTGCCCCAGCCAAACAGCTTGTGGCTGCGGTTGATGTTGACGCCCATCGGGAAGGCAGCATTCATCCAGACATATTTGTTGTGGTCGCCCTGCACCTCTTCCTCGAAGGTGAAGCCCTTCACTGGAACGGTATCCGTGCCATACGGCAGTCGCGCCAGTACGCGGGGCATCGTCAGGCCGATATAGCGAGCGTCCTCACTCTCGCGCAGCGATTGCCAGGAGGCATAAGCGGGGTTGGAGACGATCTGCTGTAGATCTTGCGGGTTCGGCAGTTCCTGCCAGCTGTCCATGCGGAACAGGCGCGGCGAGGCCGCCGCGATAAACGGCGTATGCGCCGAGGCGCAGATGCCTGAGATGTTGCGCAGTAGACCGACGTCGCGCGGGTGGTTGGAGAATTCATAGGCGCCAATCACGCAGCCGATCGGCTCGCCGCCGAGCATCGAATACTCGTCTGTATAGACTTTCTTGAAGATCGGGCTCTGATCCCACATCTGGCCTTCATAGTCTTCGAGCGTATCGGCCATTTGCTCCTTGGAAATGTTCATCACCCGGATCTTCAGCTTCTGATCCGTCTCGGTGTTGTTGACGAGATACCAGAGGCCGCGCCATGTGCCTTCCATCTCGCGCACTTCCGGTGCGTGAAGGATCTCGTTGACCTGTGTCGTCAGCATCTTGTCGATGCCGGCGATGAGCGACTTGATCGACTTGATCGCATTGGACGAAATGGTCGTGGTGTCGGAGCGGGACTGCGCCGCGAGCGCCAGATTGCGCACGAGTTGCTGTAGCTTCTCGCTATCGTCCTTCTTGACCTTGAAATCCTTTTCGAGGAGCCCGCTGAATTCTCCAAGATCTATGGCTTCGGCCTCGGCGACGGCGGCGGTCTTTTGCTGTTCGGCCATGATTTATTCCCCAACCTTGTCGTCGTCGGACAGCGCCTGACTGGCAATCTTGCCAAGCAGCGGCTCGTTGTTCAGAAGCTGTGCAATGCGCTTTTCGGCATCGACGCGGCCATCCATGAAGCCCAGCAATTCCTCAAGCTGACGACGCATCTTGAGGATCTCGGCCAGTTGCGGAACCTGCTCGGCGATCTTGTCGGGGGCGAAATCACCCATTTTGGTGAAGGTGAGATCGAGCGCCAGTTCCTCGTCGCGTTCCTGGCCTTCAGTCTGCGGCAGCGTGTTCTTCACCCGCGCTTTGACTCGGGGGCCGAGCGCCTCCATGAACTTGGGGAAGCGGTTCGCGTCGGTCTCGACAAAGGAACGGTCCAGCACCGACTTTGACGCCTCCTTGGTCTGCGAAGCACCGGCAAGATCGGCCATCACGCCCATGACAAACGGCAGTTCGATCGTTGTCGGGCTGCCGTAGGTTTCCACGTCGTAGGCGATCTGCACTCGCGGCGCGCGATTTCGTTCGATGACCTTCGCTTTGCTTTCGGCTGGCATGTCTTGTTACCTTTCATCCTTTTGAGCCGCCTTCTTGGCATCGGGAACACCGGCAAGGAGCCTGAATTCCTTCAGCCCCGATGGGGCGAGATCTTCCATCAGTTCAACGAAATCCATGTGCACCATCCGGCGCACACGCCGAGCCAGATGCGGAATCGGGCTCGACGGTTCGGTGCGATCATAGAAGGCGACGACGAGGTCGAGGCACTTCACCACGTCGTCGCGCGAGGAAATCCGGTCGGGAAGCCCCGTGGTCGGCTCCGCGTAGCTTGTCATACTTGCCACCGCATCGGCTCCATGACCGTTTCGAGCAGGCGTTGCAGGTTCTGCCAGCGTCGGTGGCTTGGCCGAGCCATTAGCCACGGGGCCGGCACTCGAATTTCGTTCGAGCGTCGTCAGCAAACGTTGCAGAAACCGTTTCAAGTCGGGAACGGTAGCGCCACCGCTGCCTTCGAGACGAGCATCGAGGGCGGCTTCGACGGCATCGAGGGCGGCGATCGCGGCGCGTCCATCGGCGATGAGCGCAGTCATTTCCGCCCCAGCCTGATCGATCTGAGCCGCGCACGCGCTGCGCACCCGGTTCAACAACTGCCCGTGCTCGCTTGCCAGTTTCGCCTTTTCTACCGTGTTCAAACCCGAAGCAGCCTCCTGAAGCATGATCCGCTCGTCGAGCGAACCCTTCTCCAGATCCTCGCCCAGGATCGGCCCAACAGCGCGCGGAGCAAAGAATGTCATCTTCCGCAAATCTTTGAGCAGACCATCTTGGCCATTCTGAAGGTCAGTAAGCGCATTGATGCGGCGTAGGGCAGCGTCCCGCGGTGTGGCGCCTGAACGCAGTGCGGGGTGCATGGTCGCCCAATGCTGATCGATGGTTTGCGCGATTAGGGTCAGGCCGTCACCCAGCCCGGCCAGCTGGTGCTCGTTGGCCAACGCACGCGTGACAATGACGAGAAGGCGCAGATCCCGGCCGTGTGAGCGCAGCTCTTCGGCCATGGTGAGGACGGCGGGCCAGTCGACCGGAACGGCGATTTCCGTGTTTTTGCTGCCCTGGAACTCGACCTTTTTCTGCTGTTCTGTCAAACGCTCCAGTTCATGAAAAGCCGGGTCATTGCGCAAATCCGCCCCTGACGGGTTTTCACCGTCAAGCGGAGTAAGCCAGAGTGCGACATCAATCACACAATCCCCCAACGTCGGCCCTCAAGACCGTAGTTGACGCCACGTTATCACACCGCCGCACATTACGACAATTCAACAACTGCTCAAAAATCACAGAAGCTAAACGAATGCCCAGTCCATGGTGCGACTTGCCGTACCTGTATGGGAAATGTTTCGCATAAACGTGCGCAATTCCATGGTTGTTTGCGGCCGTTGGTGCGAGACTCACTCAAACAAAGAAGTCGGCTGACTGGGCATTAAGGCCCCGTCCGACACGCGCTTTGTCAAGTGACGGCTTATGTGGCAGGTTACCGACCGGCAGATTGCAGGAGAAAGTTCGATGGAACCGCGCCGGTCATCGCAGACCTTCAAACGCAAGGAACTGGTCGGCAAGCTCGATCCTGTCGGCGTGCGTGCCTTCAAGGCCGCAGCCGACACCGCCAAACTGCGCGGCAATCCTTACGTAGAACTCGTCCACTTCATCGAGCAACTGGTGCTAACGAACCGGTCGGATGTTCAAATGATCGTCGCCGACGCGGGAGTGGATGCGAGCCGGCTCACGGCCGATATGACCCGCGCCGTCGACAAGCTGCCTTACGGCGCAACGTCGATCGAGGAATTTTCCGACCATATCTTCCATGCCATCCAAGAAGCCTGGAACCTGGCAACGCTTGAGTTCGGAGTCGAGGAAGTCCGCAGCGCCCATATTCTGCTTGCCTGCCTGAAGACGCCGGTGCTGGAAGGCCTGCTGTCGAAGATCAGCGGCGAGTTTGACCGGATCGACGCCGCCGCCGTCATCGCACGGTTCGACGACATCACGGAAGGTTCGCTCGAAGCGGGCGGCACGACGATGGTTTCCGCCGCAGAGGCGCCGAAACGGCTTCCGGGCCGGGATTCGGCGCTGGCGCAGTACGCCACCGACCTGACCCAGCGCGCTCGCAACGGCAAGATCGATCCGGTCGTCGGCCGCGATCCGGAGATCAGGCAGATAGTCGATATCCTGATGCGACGCCGGCAAAACAATCCGATCCTCACCGGCGAGGCCGGGGTCGGCAAGACCGCAGTCGTCGAGGGTTTTGCCTTGCGTATCGCCGAGGGCGACGTGCCGCCCAGCCTGCAGAACGTCAGTGTTCGCATGCTCGATGTCGGATTGATGCAGGCGGGTGCAAGCGTAAAGGGTGAATTCGAAAAACGCCTCAAGGCTGTCATCGATGAGGTTCAATCGTCCGAAACGCCGGTAATCCTGTTCATCGATGAGGCCCACACCTTGATCGGCGCTGGTGGCGCCGCTGGAACCGGCGACGCGGCCAATCTCCTGAAGCCGGCGCTGGCGCGGGGCGAATTGCGGACCATCGCCGCAACGACCTGGGCGGAATATAAGCTGCACATCGAGAAAGACCCGGCGCTGACCCGCCGTTTCCAGGTGGTAAAGATCGACGAGCCGTCGGAGGCGGTGGCCGTTCTCATGTTGCGCGGCGTGGCTGGGGTTCTGGAGCAGCACCACAAGGTACAGATACTGGATGAGGCGATCGAGGCGGCGGTCGGCCTGTCGCATCGCTACATCCCGGCACGGCAACTGCCCGACAAGGCGGTAAGCCTTCTCGACACCGCTTGCGCCCGTGTGACCATATCGCAGCACGCCACGCCGGCCGAGGTCGAAGACATTATGCGTCGCCGACAGGCGCTGGAGGTCGAGCGCGGCATCATCGGCCGCGAGGCTGCGATCGGCATCGAGGTAACCGAGCGTCAGGCTCGGGTCGACACCGGGCTTGCCGAGACCGAGGTCACGCTGGCCGCCGCGGAGCAACGTTGGGATCGTGAAAAGGCGCTTGTCGCCGAGATACTCGAATTGCGCGTCAGGCTGCGCGGTGAAGGTGTGCCGCTCGATGCGGTGGAGACGCCGCAGACCAATAGCGAAACAGCCAAGAGCGAGGTGGGGGCACCACCGGCTGCCGATGCCGCTCCGCCCAATCCGGCCGCCGATCTAGCCCAGCTGCGCGAACTGATGACTGAACTGGCCGAAGCGCAAGGCGAGACTCCGTTGATCCTGCCGTCGGTCGATCGCAACGCCGTGGCCGCCGTCGTTCAGGATTGGACGGGCATCCCGACCGGGCGGATGCTGTCGAGCCAGACCGAAAAGGCGCTCAAGCTCGCCACCACGCTTTCGGAGCGCGTCGTCGGCCAGGACCACGCCATGGAGATGATCGCCAAGCGCGTACAGACCAGCCGCGCTGGGCTCGGCGCGCCGGAAAAGCCGGTTGGTGTGTTCCTGCTCTGCGGTCCCTCGGGCGTCGGGAAGACCGAAACCGCATTGGCCCTGGCGGAGACGCTCTACGGGGGCGAGCAGAACCTCATCTCGATCAACATGTCCGAGTTCCAGGAGGCGCATACGGTCTCTACCTTGAAGGGGGCGCCGCCTGGTTATGTCGGCTACGGGAAGGGCGGCATCCTGACCGAGGCCGTCCGCCGCAAGCCCTATTCGGTGATCCTGCTCGACGAGGTCGAGAAGGCGCATCCCGATGTGCATGAAATCTTCTTCCAGGTTTTCGATAAGGGGATGATGGACGACAGCGAGGGCCGGCGAATCGATTTCAAGAACACGTTGATCCTGCTCACCTCGAATGTCGGCTCCGAAGTCATCATGGATCGGACCACGAATGGTGCGCTACGGGCAGGGCTCGACGATCTGGATACCGCCTTGCGCGGCCCGTTGCTGAAGGTCTTCCCGGCGGCCTTTCTCGGCCGGGTGGTGACCATT
This sequence comes from Mesorhizobium sp. M1066, assembly GCF_040318635.1. Classification (NCBI taxonomy): domain Bacteria; kingdom Pseudomonadati; phylum Pseudomonadota; class Alphaproteobacteria; order Hyphomicrobiales; family Phyllobacteriaceae; genus Mesorhizobium; species Mesorhizobium sp. M1066. Next base: position 5,689 of record NZ_JAMYMR010000036.1, on the reverse strand, counting down.
CCTTATTATCCGCTCTCGGATTCGATGATCGAAGCGATCACCCGTCATCAGTTCGCCAAGATCGCTGGCCGGCTGCGTGCAACCAACGATGCGGAATTGGTGATCGGCGACGGTGTCATGGATCTGGTCAAGGCCCGCTGCACCGAGATCGAATCCGGCGGGCGGATGATCGATGCCATTTTGACCAATACGCTTCTGCCTGAATTGAGCCGCGGCGTGCTGAACCGCTCGCTTGAGGGCAAAAAGATGACAAAGGTGACCGTCGGCGCCTCCGAGGAGGGCTTCACCTACGCCTTCGAGTAGCTTCGGACGAATGTCGACGAAAGCGCCTGCCCGAACTCAGTTATAGACATTGCGCCGCGCCCGGCGGTAGTTCCGTCAACATGCTTCGTTGTCCTTGTTCACCGACACACGAGCACGAGGCCCTCTTCAAGACACGGTGGCGAGCTTGTTGCGGCGAAGCTGCGGGGCTAGTTCATCTAACCATGATCCCCTCCCAATTGCGGGGTCGCCTCAGGAGAATTTTCGCCGGCTGGATGACAGCGTTCGCAGCTAAGTGCTGCCGCGTTTCGAGATGCGGCTCCAGGATCACATCGCTGCTCGAGCACTATTGGCGTTGCCGAACAGCAACAGAGCTCAAAGTTCCTCGCATCATGATCTCTGTCAGGCCATTTAAGGATTGCCTGTGGGTCAAGCTGAGATCATACATTAGATGGAGACCATACATTCCTAAATTCCCAGTTAGCTGAGATCATACACTCCTAATTATTTGATTTATGGAGATCGGCACCATGGCTGCGCGCGGAAGCGGCGAAGCTACGGGCGAGCCCCCTCCGGAAGAGAGCGAACCGGCCGAGGCCTCGCCTGATCTCACTTATTCCATGTCGGCCGGGCTGGTGACGCGGCTGAAGACGCTGGATGTTGCGCTCGCGATTACCTCCTACCAGTCCGGCCTTTTCTATCTCATCGGCCGCAACCCGGTGACCGGCGGGCTCAACGTTCACCAGACGCCGATTCTACGGCCGATGGGGCTCGCTTGCGCCGCCGACGGGACGCTCATGCTTGTGGCGGGCTTCCATCTCGTGCGCTTCGTCAACGCGCTGGAACCACACCAGCGGGCCAATGATATCTTTGACGCCTGCTATGTACCGCGCACCGTGCACGTTACCGGGGAACTCGACGCTCATGACGTCGGAATCGACGTGGCCGGCCGGCCCATATTTGTCAACACGCGTTTCAACTGCCTCGCCACCGTGTCGGACCGCTACAGCTTCGAGGAAGTATGGCGGCCGCCCTTCATCTCGGCGCTGGTGGACGAGGACCGCTGCCACCTGAACGGTCTGGCGATGCGCGACGGTGAGGCGGCCTATGCCACGGCTATCAGCCGCTCCGACACGATCGACGGCTGGCGCGACCGGCGCACCGACGGGGGCGTTGTGATGGATGTCAGGAACGGCACGGTCGTGTGCGAGGGGCTCTCCATGCCGCATTCGCCCCGCCTCCATCGGGGAGCGCTGTGGCTGCTCAACTCCGGCACAGGTGAACTCGGCATTGTGGAGTTGCCGAAGAACGGCGGCATGGGCCATTTCGAGCCGGTCGCTTTCTGCCCGGGTTTCGTGCGCGGGCTGGCGTTTTGCGGCCGCTACGCTTTCGTCGGTCTTTCCAAGCCGCGCTACAAGCGCTTCGAGGGGCTCGCGCTCGACGCCCGCCTCGCCGGTGCCGATTCGGAGCCGTGGTGCGGCATACAGGTCATCGACCTGGACAAGGGAAGCTGCGTCGATTGGTTCCGCATCGATGGGCAAGTGGCCGAGCTCTACGACCTCGCCGTCATTGCCGGCTTCGCGTGCCCGATGGCGGTGAGTCCACACTCGTCCGACGCGGCAGGCTTCATCAGCCATGCGCCCGGCGGCGGGCGGCCACGATTGCCAGCGAACAATTCTTTTGCCGAGGCTGTCGTGTCAGCCCCGTCCACCCAATGACCAAAGCTGCCATGCAGTGGGGGCGATCATGAGCAAGGCGACGAAGCTGGAAAATACGGACGGGCCGGCGCTCGGCCGGCGTAATCGCCTGATGTTCGGCACTGTGCTGGCGACAAGTGCATTCCTCGGTGGCTATCGCGGCTATGTGCGCCCCGCCCTTGCGGACTGCTCTCCCTTCAATGGCACCTTTTTCTGCGGCGATACGACGACGCAGACGCAGACACTCACCGGCACCCCATTAAAGGTGACGACGGTCCTGGGTAATGACGGTCCCGACTTCAGCATCGACACTAGGCCCTCCACTGGCGGAGGCGGGGGAAACGCGTTCACTTTGACCGGCACTGGCGGCCTGACGTTCACTGACGACAACCAGTCGTTCATCACTGGTGCCGCTGACGGCATCAACGCCGGCAATGACGGGAGCGGTGCATTGTCGATAACGGCTACCGGTGCGGTGACAGGGACCAGCGGATACGGCATCTATGCCAACAACTCCGGCGGCACCGATCTCACGATTAAGGCGGATAATGTGTCCGGCGGGATATCCGGCATACACGCGGAAAACTACGGCACTGGCGCACTGTCGATCACCGCAACCGGTACAGTAACGGGAACGGTGGGAGACGGGATTTATGCTCTGACTTTGTCAGATGTTATTTCCAGCACCGATCTAACGATTGAGACGGCCAATGTGAGCGGCGGGGTCTATGGCATCTTCGCCGAACACCACGGCACTGGCGCCCTATCCATTACCGCGACCGGTGCGGTGACAGGGGGCACCGGCGCATTGACTGGAGGCATCTACGCCCAAAACTATGGCAGCGATCTCACGATCGTCGCGGCGGGCGCGACCGGCGGTCAGGGCATCGGCGCCGACCAGGAGGGCACTGGCGCGCTTTCGATTACCGATACCGGAACGGTGAGGGGGACGTATGCGAGTGGCATTTTTGCCTTTACGGGGGGCAACTCTAGCGGCCTCACGATCAACGTTGCTGATGTGAGCGGCGTCGTCGGCATTGAGGCCGAGCACCACGGCAGCGGCGCGCTCTCAATCACCGCTAGCGGGCAGGTGACGGGCGAGGATGATTCTGGGGGAATCTTTGCGCTCGCTTATGACAACGCGACCGGATTGGCCATTCAAGCGGCGGACGTAAACGGTGGGGCCTACGGCATCTTGGCCATACTCCACGGCAATGGTGGGGCGCTCTCCATTACCGCCACGGGCGCAGTCATCGGGACAATCGACGGCGGCATCTTCGCCCAGACATTCGACAATGCCACCGGGTTATCAATTGGAGTGGCAGATGTGAGCGGCGGAACCTATGGCATCCGTGCCCTCCACGGAGGCACCGGCGCGGTTAAGATTACCGCCTCCGGCATGGTAAAGGGCAATGGCGGCCCGGGCATTTACGCCCGCAACGACTCCGCCGCCACTGGTTCGGCCACTACGGTTAAGATACAAGATAGCGCGACGGTAAGTGGCTCCACGGTCGGCGTCGAGCTTGTGTCCGGCTCCGGCCGCGCAGCGGGCGTGGACAATGCCGGTTCAATCGCAGGTGCAACGGGTATTCTCGCGAACACGGCGGGCTCGATCACGATCACGAACGCCGGTTCAATCTCCGGCACTGGGGGCACCGCAATCGATCTCACCGGCGCGGGCGCCGGCACAATCAATCAACAGGGGGGCGTCATTACCGGCAACATTCTGCTTTCGGCCCGCCTGGACGTGGTTAGCGTTGTGGGCGGCACGATCGCCGGCAATGTTGTCGGCGGGGCGGGCGACGATAAAATGACCGTCAGTGGCGGTACCATCACCGGGAATGTCTCCGGCGATGACGGTGATGATATAGTAGCCGTCTCCGGCGGCACTGTCCGCGGCAGCGTCACCGGCGGCGCCGGCTTCGACCAAGTTTCGGTCTCCGGCGGCACCATCACGGGCGGCATCGACGCAGACCACGTCGATCTCTCCGGCGGCGCGATCGGCGGTAACATCACCGGCCTCGGACCCGACACGCTGATCATCAACGGTTCCGGCGCGGTCGATCCGCTCAATCTGCGCGATGGCGTGCTGTTTAGTGGAACAAATGCCAATGGCACCGTCACCGGCACCGACCTCGCGGCCGGCGGCAAGAGCCAGAACTTCACCGGCTTCGACAATTTCTCGGCCGACGCTTCCACACTGCGTTTCAGCGGCGGCACGGAAGGCATCAACCAGCTCAATCTCGGCAACGGCTCGACGCTGTTCATCAACGGCAACGTCACCATGCCGGGTTCGATTATCGCGACCACGAGTTCGCTGATCGACATGCGCAATGGTGTCGCTGGCGATGTGTTGACGCTAGGCGGCCTCACCCTCGACGGTGCCAGCATCGGCCTCGACATCAACCAGCAGACATCTCAGTCGGATCAGCTCGTTGCCGATGCGTTTTCGGCAACCGGCGCCAATACCATCATCGTCAACCTGCTCGGCACGCCGCAATTTGCCGAGCCGACCGACATACCGCTCATTGTTTCGACCAACGGCCCGGTCACCGGGACGTTCAGCGTCGCAGGCGTGCCCGGCACACCGGGTTCGCTTTTTACCTATGAGATCGTCACAGGCCCGAATGGCAGCGTGTTCCTGCGTGCCACGCCAGTCAATTTTGGCATTGCGGCGGCGCCGACCAGTGCCACCAACGCCGGCGCGGTCACGGTGGCAATCGACGCTCTCTACGGCATAAACCGCGACGCGCTCGACGCTGACCTCAACCTTTCGCCCGCATCCGGATCTGGAATGGTGCCGGTTTCGGAGAGCTTCGGGGTATTTGCCTCCGGCCAGTTCGCCCATACCGAGCATGACGGCTACAACATCACTGGCGGAGGTTTGAACGGCTCCGCCCCGAGCTTCGATGCCAATGATTTTTCGGCCGCCATCAGCCTTGATTTCAATGCCGCCAAACACTTCCAGTTCGACAATGAGTATGGCCTGAACATCGGCGTTTTCGCCGGCTACGCCTCGACAGACGTCAACCTCGGCGCGTTTCGGGGATTTGATGCCATCGGCGAAGGTACCAACAAGGCCGGGCTGTTCGGCGGCTACGTGTTGTTTCGCAGGAGCGTCGACTATGCGTTGGTCTCCGCCTCCGGCTTCATCGGCGGAAGCGACGTGACGAACGGCGTGCTCGGCACCACCGGCAGCTATGATACCAACGGCTATGCGGTTACGGCATCGGTCGGCCATATCTTCAAACTGGGGGACCGCACCCGTTTCGATCTGCGCGGCGGCCTGCTTGGCGTTTCGTTCCGCGGCGATCCCTATACAGACAGCGGCGGCAACGAGTTCGGCAAGAGCCAGCTTTCTTTTGGCGCGATCAAGCTCGAGCCCGGCATCTATGGCGATTACACGCTGAGCAACCACATGGTGTTCAGCCCCTATGCGCGGGGCGAATTGCAGCAGCGTGTCGGTTACAAGAACACCACCGAAATCGACACCAGGGAGATCAACTTCGACGATGCGGATTTTTCCGCCGCGCTGTCGACAGGCTTCAATCTGAAGATGTCGGACTCGACCACCGTCAACGGCGAAGTCCGTGGCAAGGCGTCTTCAGACAGTTCCACCATCGGCGCCAAACTCGGACTGAAGATCGCCTTCTAGAGCGGGATGAAATGAGACTGAATCGGCTTGGGATTCCCTTAGGCGTGCAAATCTGATTCAACCTTCATGCTGGGCA
>NZ_JAMYMR010000035.1:0-59300 GCF_040318635.1 Mesorhizobium sp. M1066 | reverse complement strand
GGGGGCTCCCCCGTAATTACCCCCACCCCACAACCCGCATTATACCCCATTCAACCCCCCCCGCCCCGCCCCCCCCAAACCCCCCCCCCCGGCTCTGAAAGATCATTCAGCGCGATCCAGGCCGCCCACGGCCTTGGCTGCGCTCGTGGCCGGTAGGTTTAACGCGCAGGATGAAACACGTTGGCTCCACGTCAGCCGGTCACACCAGAAGTTCGTGAAGGATCCGAATGCCCGAACCGCCGCTCTGCTCGATCGGCCGCCCGTTGAGGGTCTGCCAAACCGTCTGGTATTCCGCCTTGCACCCGCTCCTGGGCCGGGTGTGCCGGGATGTCGATGCCGAACAGAGGCGTAGGACCGCATGTCACGATCACGTCTGTTCGTTCTTCCCGAATGTCGCCAATAGCGTCGCGAGATAAATGTCGAGCGGGACCTTTGGATTCCGGGAAAGGCATTCGGAAACGAGCGGCAGAAGAATATGCGAGCCTGTTGGGTCTGGTGGCACTAACACACAAGCGGCCCGACGGTGCTTGGCTGCCCGTAGCGCAGCTTTCGGCCTCGTCGATATCGGACAATATCCCGACACAGCGTTCGATCTGCGTTGGCATGGAATTCGGTGCCGCAGCCACGGATATTGCTCGCACCTGCCACGCCCATCCGACCTTCTCGGAGGCGGTGCGCGAGGCGGCGCTTGCTCGCAGTGATCTGCCGATCCATTCGCAGTCGAGGGTTGAGGTCTACATGACGTTGTTGACGATCATGCCTGCAGCAGAGGAGCCGGCGGCGATAGGAAAGCTGCGGAAGGCCTCTTCGACATCGCCTTTGTGTCATGGTTCGAGGTCTACAAAGCCGTTCTGAACGCACCTCGCTCAACCTATCGCGGGGTGCAGATGAACGCCGAATTGCTGCTTAGTGATGATACCGGCGCCTATGGCGGCGAAATGGAACGTTGGGAAGCTACCGCGCTGCTCGGGTCTTTCCGGGCGGTGGTGTCATGAACACTCACATCAGGATGTTGAGGACGCCCTTGGGGATGCCTCAAGGAACAGACCCGCGCACATGGCGGCAGGAAGTCGAGAAGCGCCTAAATGGCCTCCTGGACCGAGCGATGTCGCTGATCACCGCGAGGAGCCGTCGCTGGGCTGGACGATGCTCGGTCCTAGCAATGGCGTTGCCAACGATGACTGCCCAAGCCGACGATTCCGATCTGGAGGACGGCGGCGGCTCTCACGGCCTTCCCTTGGCTCGCGCCCTCTTAACAGGTTCAGCCTTGCGGCCTAGACCGTCAGCCTTTGCCAGCGCAGCTTCTAGAAACATACTCTTTTATAGGAAAAATCATACCTTAATATATTACATATTACTGAAGATCGTTCCTATATAGCAGATGTAGGCCAAGAAATGTTAAAGACCATCGCGTTTTTACTTGTTTCCTAGAGCCTGTAACCCGGAATGCGCGGTGGACAAAATAGCCGCCTTCCTCATCGAAAAGGACATGCAATCATGCGTTCTATCACTCTGAAGGCGGCGCTTGCCGCGATGATCGTCACAATTCCGCTCTCCGGGGCCTTTGCTGCCTCGCATGGCGGTGGCCACGAGGGTCGCGGTGGTGGCGACAGCGCTTACGGAGACTTCGGCCAGAAGCAATGGTTTGACGGCATTGACTCGTTTCACAACTACACGACGGCTCTGGGCGTGAAGCACTACGGCAGCCCCTACAATCGTTAATAAGGCGCCAGCATCCGCCGCCGCTATGCGCGGCGGGTGCGGCGACGCTCGGATTTGATTCCGAGCGATTTCATCGAGGGATTTTGGCAGCCACGGCTCTGGGCTCGCCAGCGACCGACGCCGCGAGTAGGAATTGGACACTTCGCTGTTTCAGTAGATTGCTGATGTTTCTCACCATGGGACAGCAGCAAAAGGCCGGCGAGGCTTTGGTCCTTTCAGTCTCGCCGGCCGCATCCACCCCGAGGCGCCGCAGGGGCCGTTTGGGGCAGTGTCTCCGGCATCTATTCCTGGAATGTCGCGTGTGAGATGATGAGACATTTAGCTAACACCACCACCGTCATTGCATCAATAGCTGTGGCTATCGTGCTGCTCTTCATGGCGCCTAAGGGGTTCGAAACGTCGGAGCCAGATCCGATCGTCGCTGCGCCCGCTGATACGTTCGCGAGGACCATGCATGAGGCGGCCCGGCCAAGCCAGGCGGGACGCGGTGGCCTGCAGGGCCTGGCCGGCTTGGTTGGCGGGCTCACAGGCTAAAATTGTCGCGGGCCGCCGCCAATTGCGCCTACATTTCGCTGTTTTCGAACTGCCGTCGAGGCGCTAGTGCGTTCCGGTGGAGCATGGGGGCTCTTACGCCAGCCGTGCTAAACGGTTGGCGATGTCCGGGCGAAGGCGGCCTGCCTTCTGCACTTACACGCACAAATGGGTTGGGCCGTGGACGCCGAAGAAGTCGGCGCTCCTTGCTTCGTTCTCGGTTGAGAGTGGGGTGTGACCATGGGCGAAGTTGTTGCTTTCCGGCCGAAGGCGCCGCGGCTCATCACCGATGAACCGGCCGAAATCACCGGTTGGCTCAAGCCTGCAAACTGCTGGCGGACTGGCCGCATGCAAATCGAACCGGCGCATCATTTCCACATTACGGCCGACTATTGCCGCATACTTGCCGCCGACGCGCATCGAAGAGAAGGTCGTGAGGCTACCGATGCGAGCGAGCCCGCCGAGTTCTTTCGCGCATGGCAGATTGAAGGCCTGAAAAAGGTTTTCGTCCCTGCCGAGTGCGTCCGCCATCTGCACTGGAAACAGGATTGGTTGCGGCGGCACTCCTGAAACCCCGCTGGCAATTTCCCGCGATGAGGCGGCATTGGCCGGGCGTCTCGAAGCAGTCGGGCGCCAGCAAGGAGCAGGCCGGGTGCAAGGCGAACCGGAAGGCGGTGCTATCATGAGCGCCGCCGTTCGCCTCTCTGACCCATCGGTCCGCGGCTTGATCGAGGATGAGATTGAACGCCTGATTTCGATGCTGGACCTTGTGTACGGCGACCCGGATCTAGAACAGGCGCAGACCTGGTGGCGCCGAAGTCATCAGCACTGATGACAGGAAAGGGGACGCCAGCGATCTGGATCATTCGCTTGGTTGGACCAGCTCCGGCGCCTTCGGCCTGGCGGCAGACTTGGGAAGGCAACCTTGCCAGCTCGGGCTCTGGCCTTGAACTTGCCGAGTCGGATTCGGCGAAACTGTGGGCCGGTCCAATGACCCGACGTGCCGCAAGAGGGGCAGCGCTAGCACGGCATTTCTGATCAATTGCCCTTCGGACACTTGAAGCCCGCTGCCTCGCGGTGGCGGGCGTTTCATTTCGGAGATGGATTCAATGATGGTCGTAGATGGCGAAGGCACTGCCGGCATCGAGCCGGAGCGTCTGTTCGAGATTGCCGAGATCGACCAGCAACTGCTGCGATTCGCCAAACGGTATGGTGCCATCACCTTGGGCGGCCGTTGTTTCGGCGGCTTGGCTGATATCGACTGCCTGCATGTGCAGACTTTGCGCCTCGGCCGCCGTGATCGCGTTCTGTTGCCTTGCGTCCGCGATCCCTTGGTCCAGACCCTGTGCCTGACCAATAATCAAGGTTGGCGGGTCGCCAACCGAGTTGCCGCGGGCATATGCTCCGGCGATCGGAACAGCGATGAGAACTGCAGTGAGGGTTGCAGTCTTGAGAGTAAATGAGCGCATGATTGCGCCTCCTTTTTTACTGAGAAGGGGGCGATCGTTTTCACCCTGCCTTGCATCTGTCGGCCGTCCTGTTCCGTCGCGTCGCGATGACGGGAGGCATCACCGGCGGTTCTCGGCCACTGCAAAGTTAGGAATGCGCCGCGGCAATTTTAATTATCAAATGGCTTGTTCTTCATACCTTGTTGTATGTGCGCCAGGCGACCTCGAAGTCTATGTCAGCAGCAGTCCCGTGCCACTACGATCCGGTCCTATACCGACAACGCCACAGGATCGAGAACATGTTCGCACGCCTCAAAGACTGGCGACGCATCCAAAGGCCCGCATGGCAACTTGTTAACGTGGCTGTTGAATCCATCCGGACGGCTGACCCACAGGCAACTGGCCAGGCGACTCCACCAAACGACAGCTAGCAGAGACAGCTTTGCATTACGAAACAGTAATATCAGAGCCGCAACTTCGCCCCAATGCAAATAGCAACTCGGACGATCTAAACCGGAGCTGCCATATGCCGACTGTCGATTATTCCTCGACCCAGAAGGGTTTGCACTGGGCTCTGTTCGCGTTGGTTGTGGGCATGTATCTGCTGACCTTCGGCGATGATTTCTTCCAACGTGGCGATCCCAACCGAGCCCTTGCATGGTGGCTTCACATCTCGTTTGGCCTGCTCCTGGCTGTTCTCGTGCTCTGGCGAGTGGCCTTGCGGTTGGCGAGGGGCGCACCGACCCTCCCCAATTCCATGACAGGTTTCGAACGTGCCGTGGCCAAGCTTGGTCATTTCGCCCTGTATGCCCTGCTTGTCGCAATCCCCGTGCTTGGCATCATGCTGACGTGGTTCAGGGGCGATGCGCTGACCTTTTTCGGATTGTTTACGATCCCGGCACCCTTTGCGCCGGATCGCGGCGTCGCTGGCATTATCAGAGAAATTCATAGCCTTTGCGCCAACGCGATCTTGATCCTGGCCGGAGGGCACGCCCTAGCCGCGCTCTGGCACCATTTCGTGAAGAAGGACGACGTGTTGGAGCGCATGCTGCCCTCGAAGGAACGAGTAGCCCGCCTCGAACGCCGCTAATCCTCGCCGGAATGGCCTAAATTGCTCAGGAGCGGCCCCGCGACCTGTCCGCTGGCTCTTGCTCTCGGTTCATCGATCGCAGGCATGTCGATGGGTGGCTGCGCGAGCCCACCCTGGCTCGCTTTGTTATCGATGTCTGCACGATGGCAAGTTGTTCTGCGCCGCGCCTTGGCTCGCGTAGACTTCTGGAACACTCGCCACCAGGCTCATGCAATGAAGTCGATTGCCTATCGCAACCGTCGCCCTTTTCGCCAAAGGTCGAGCTACTTGTCGCGCTTACATTAGGACATCACACAAACGTCAGATGGCGGGCACAAGCCCGCCATCCTTCTAGAGCCTGATCGAGGATCGTCACATTTTGTGCAGGGTGTTCACGACGGAGCAGAACTCTTCGAGACGACCGCTGCTCGTAGCGGGTTCATTGCAAATTCTAACCACTTCCTCCCGTTTCGCCTTAGGCATCGACTGGAAAGCCGCCTTGAATTAGGTCATCGGCTTCAGCGTGTTCAGAGATGCATCCGTGTAAAAACGGCCTGTGGTTCGTCGGCCACGATGGCGTACTGACAGAGATCAAGGTCGCCCGGAAGACCTCGCCCGACCAGAAGGCTGCGGCCTATTTCAAATAGGTCCCGGCCGGACGTCGCGGCAGCGGGCTTGGCCATATCGAGCTGAAGCAGATCCTGCCGAGGCGGCTCGCCCACTGTCAGATCTTCACCAGCGATGTGCACGGCGCCATCAGTTACTACGAGAAAGTGCTCGGACTGCGGCTTTCCGATCACTCAGGCGGCAATGTCGCCTTCCTGCATGGTGTCCACGGCTCCGATCATCACCTGCTGGCGCTAGCGCGTTCCAGCGGCCCTGGCCTGCACCATTGCTCACGGAAAGTCGGCAGCATCGACGACATCGGTCACGGCGCGCTCTACATGGCCGACAAAGGCTACAAGCGCGGGTGGGGTGTCGGCCGCCACACGATCGGCTCCAACTATTTCCACTACGTCCAGGATCCATGGGGCGGCTTCTCCGAGTACTCATGCGATATCGACTACATCCCCAAGGGCTATCTCTGGGATGCGCGCGACTTCGCCGACGAGGACGGGCTCGCCTTTGGGGCCGCAGCCACCGGCGGATTTCGTCCATAACTACGAGATGGATTCGGACGCCAGACTGCCCGTCTGAACGGGCAGGCAGACATGTTCGCTCTTGAGTACCTCAAGTCCTCGATCGCGGCTCCACTTCGGACGAACTGCCTTTCCTGGAACTGTTTGCCGAGGACACCGTCGTCTATTTCCCGAAATGGCGCGTAGCCCATGGCCGTAGCGAAATCGGCAAGCTATTCGGCGATGTCGGCGCGACCTCCAAGTAGATCCGTCATCAGGAGGCAATTACATCTTCTCCGGGTCTGACACGATCGTCGTCGAGGGCAGAAGCAGCGGCGAACACCGCGACGGCGCCTGGGAGGCCGACCATCCGGCCTGGGGCACCGGCCGTTGGTGCGACGTGTTCGAAATCCGCTATCCAGCGTGTGTCCATCTATCTCGACCCAGACTATGCGGGGAAGGACACGCGTTACCCGTGGATCGGCGCGTAGCAGCACCCTCTCCGATTTGTGTTTGCCGGTGCGTTGCCGGATCGGCTGCTCGGCGCGCTTCACGAAATTGCTGACACGGGAAGAACAAGGAACTGCGCGACGTGATGCTTCTGGCAGAAATCCAGGTATGCCCGGACGATGCTGGAAGGGTTCCGATGCGACGGATAGAGCAGGTTGACCTGCTGTTCCGGCATCGGGTGATCGGCGAGTACGGCGCGTAGCTGGCCGCTCCGGATGGGTTCTGCGGCCAAGAACGGAGGCAGTTCCGTGACGACATCGCCGGCCAGCGCCCGGCCCAGAAGCTGCAAATAATCGTTTGTGGTCAGCACCGCCTTCGGCTCGACGATGTGCTCGCCGAGGCGCCAGATGCCCTGCGTGTTGGCGTCCCGGCACCAGGTAGCGCAGGGAAAGCGGTGCAGTGCATCGGGGGCAGCGGGCGTTCCCAAGCGCTCCAGCAGCGCGGGACTGGCAACCAGCCCGTGGCGATAGGAGAGCAGTCGCCGCGCCACCATCGACTCATGCAGGACGTCTCCAATGCGCAACGCAACGTCGATTCCATCCTGGACGAGGTCGACGCGGCGGTCCGTGGTGTACACGCTGAGCTGGATGTCGGGATGTTGCCGCTGAAACGCGCCGAGCACCTCCCACCACGGTCCGAAGGCGGTCGGCAGGGAGAGCCGGAGGCGTCCCCTTAGACGCGCCTGGTCGCTCCTGACCGCCTGTTCGGCCTCCTCGAATGCCTCGACGCCTCTGGTCGCGTGCTCATACAGGCGCGTTCCAGCATCCGTCAGCCGGGTGCCTCGAACGGAGCGTTCCAGCAGCTGCACCTTCAGTTCCCGCTCGAGTGCGCGGATCCGGCGGCTGAGCGTCGGCAGCGGAATGCCCGTCCGCTGCGCGGTGGCCGACAGGCTGCCGGACTGCACGACACTCACAAACATCTGCACGGCGTTTAAGTCCACGGCTGCGTTCCTGTCAGTTATGAGAGGGACGTTACCAGATGCGTGGATACCGCACCATTCGCGAGCCGGTTAAGTTGCCTTTATCTGCATACGGGAAGTGTTCTCGGGCGAGCGGCAACAGGAGAGACTGATGTCTATAATCTTTCAGAACAACTTGGGAGGGCTGGCGCTCGCAGCGCTTCCTCTGATCGTGCTGGCGGCGCCAGCCAAGTCCGACGAACCGGCCAAAGCCGCCATAACGCTGCAGCTTCAAAGCTACGAGCAGGCGCTCAACAACTCCGACGTCAAAGCTGTCGTGAAGCTTTACACGGACGATAGTGTGTTGATGCCGCAAGAGACCCCAACCGTCGTGGGCATCAAGGCAGTCGAGCAATTCTACGGTGCAACGTTCCAAGCGATCGACCTCAACCTCCATTTCCAGATCGACGAGGTGCAGGTTCTTTCGAACGAATGGGGGTTTTTGCGAACGACATCCACTGGCACCATGAAGATTCACGCCACCGGCAGCGAAGTTCCGTCGCACAATCAGGAACTGTTTGTGTTGCACAAGGAGGTCGGGGCGTGGAAGCTCGCCCGCTACAGCTTCTCTTCCACCCTTGCGCCGGCGCAACGCTAGTCGCCCATGAGACTTTCGTGACTTCGAGAGCGGGGTCCGAGCAGCCTGTTTGTGAAAGCAGGCTCCTGATCATTCGTCGACGCTCAGACACGGATCATCGCCGACGCCCGCGTGGAGAACTGGGCCACTCGTTCAATCCGGCAGCTCACCGCCAAACGAAACACTACTTCGCGAGGAACGACGATGCGTGCAGCATGGTATGAAAAGCGAGGCTTCGCCAGAGACGCGCTTGTGGTCGGAGAGACCCCGAGCCAGCCGATGGTGAAGTTCGGATCCGCCTGGCCGTATCGGGGATCAATCCCGGCGATATGAAGAAACGCTCCGGCTGGCAGGGCGCGCCGATGCGCTATGCCCGGGTGATTCCGCACAGCGACGGCGCCGGGGTCATCGATGCCGTCGGCGCGGGCGTGTCACCAGACCGCATCGGCCAGCACGTCTGTTGCTACGGCGCCCAATCCTATCGGCCGTTCGGGACGGCGGCCGGGTTTTGTTGTGGTGCCTGCGCAGTTCGCAGTGCCCCTGCCAAGCTCGGTGCGCGGTGCGTGCTCCGCCCCCACCGCCGAGTTGCTCGCGGCTTCCGGAGCCGCTACCCAACGACGGCTCCGGATCGCCACTCACGTAGTGATAACCGAGCGACGGACCAAGCCAGGATACAACAGCGGACACCATCGTTCGGCTGGCAAGCGTCGCCTGCCAACGGCGGCTCACGAGGCCTGTCGGCGGCCCCATTGAAATACCCCCGGGGCCGCTGAATACCACGCCGCCCAGACCGGCCAACCTCGCTAGCTGAGCCGCCCGGCGGCTTCCGAGATGAGTTGGGTGATCTCGCGCGGGTGAGAGATTAGCGACAGATGGCTTGCCTTCACCTCGATGGTCTTTGCCTTCATGCGGTTTGCCATGAAGCGTTCGAGATCCGGGTTGATCGTGCGATCCTCGGTCGAGACGGCATACCAGCTTGGCTTCGAGCGCCAAGCCGCTTGCGTTGTCTTTCCGGTAAAAAGCCTGTCCGAGATCGGCCCTTGGATGGCATAGAGGATGCGAGCCTTCTCACGAGGAATACCGCCGGCAAAATCCCGCAGGAAAGCCTCCTCGCTGAGCTTGCCATAGCCATCGGACCAGACAAGGCCGGCGGAAGCGGGCGGCGCGGTAAAAGTCTTGGCGAGTGCCGTGTAATCTTCGCCCGCATCCGGAGCGCGCGCCGCTACGTAGACGAGCGAGGAAACCTTTGGATCCGTTCCCGCCTCGGTGACGATCATGCCGGCAAAGGAGTGTCCGACAAGTGCCGTCGGTCCATCCTGGAGAGCGATCGCACGGCGCGTTGCCTCGACGCCCGCCTCAAGTGTGGTCAGCGGGTGCTGGACGACGGTTCCATTGAGGCCGGCCTCCTGCAGGCGGCCGACCACTTCGGACCAGCACGAGCCATCCGCATACGCACCATGGACCAGGACGACATTTCGAACCTTGGGACTCGTCTGGGCTCGCGTCTTGTCGGTGCCGGCCAGTATGCTCGTCGCCACCCCAGCGACGAGCGCGGTGGAGAAAGTGCGTCTATTCAACATGATAGTGGATTCCTTGAAAGGTTGGCAGATCGAGCCCAGACTCTGGCTGGGACGCGCCGCAAATGCTTTGCCCGGCGCCTACGTCAAAGTCTTCGCAGCCTGTCGAGCCTTCGTTACGGCCGTCACCGCATTGTGATCGTTGCTTCGGCTCTTGCCGGAGCAACATGGGTCGCGCAGGACTGCCTGGGTGCCGGCATCGGCGCCTTGGCTGGGGGTTCACTACATTCTTCTGCGGTAGGGCAGCGGAAGCTCGTCACTCGAAGTTTGCTCAGGGGATACTCCGACTGGCTATTTTCAAACCGCGAAATGTTGGATATGGCTCAGGCGGCAGGTAGCGCGAGGCCGGAAAGTTCACCGCAGATTCCAAGCAGACGATCCTGAAGCGCCTTGTCGTCGGCCTGACGGTTGGCGGGCAGCGGACGCAAATGATAGAAATAGTGGCCGGTCACTTCGGCTTGTGGCTCGTTGCTGACGGCGAGCCAGGCCTGCGTCAGGTGCCCCTGCTTCATATCATCGGGTGCTCCGGCACCGCCCATCTTGGTGGGCACCCAGCCAGGTTCGAGTGCGTTGGCCAACACGTCAGGCCAGCGACGGGCCACCGCGAATGCCAGCATCGCATCGTGTAATTTGCTCTCGGCATAGGCGGTCGAACCGTTCCAGCGGCGCTTGCGCCACAGGATGTCGTCGAGATTGGCGTCCGCGTGGTGGTGCATGCCTGAACTGAGATAGACGAGGCGCTTCGGACGCTCGATCAATGCGGTCAGGATATAGGCTGACAAGGTGTTGATGCCAAAGACGTGTGGCAGGCCATCGGCCGTCAGGCGATGGGCTTCGCGATATCCAACCGCGGCGTTGTGGATCACCGCATCGAAGCGGCCAAGTTCATTGACGCGTGCGGCAACTTGCCTGGCGCCGGCAACCGTATCGAGGTCGCCTTCCACGATCGCTTCGGCCTGAGGCAATGCCTGACGGGCGTCGCTGGCGCGAACTGCGTTGCGGGCGTGAAGGACGACCTGGTGGCCCTGGCTTGCGAGCAGTTCGCCCGCCATCAGGCCGAGGCCGGCGGACGAGCCGGAAATGAAGATGCGAGACATGGCAATTCTCCTTGAAACTGGCCGCGTTGGTTAGTGGCGATGGTATCTGGTCGACGATCAGTTTTCGCACCTGCGTGCCGTGGAGACCAATGCCACGCCGAGTAATGCGCTGACAGCACCAAGCAGGTAGACGGCAGCGTATCCGAACTGGCCGGCCACGAACCCCGCGGCAGGCCCTGCGAGCCCGTAGGCGATGTCGAGGAAGGCGACAAAGGCACCCATGGCGCTGCCCCTGTTTGCCGGCAGGACGCGCTTCAGGGCTTCGACACCAAGGGCGGGAAAGATCAGCGCGCAGCCTAGCCCGGTGACCAGGGCGCCAGCCAGTGAGAGGCTTTCATGCGGGGCACTCCAGATCATCAGCTGTCCGATCGCCTCTATGACCATGGACCACAGAGCGACGCGATAGCCGCCGATCCTGTCGGGCAGATGTCCGAACAAGACCCGCACGAGAATGAAGCCAATGCCGAAAGCGGTCATCACCAGACCGGCATGACCCCAGCCATGCACGGCGAAATAGAGCGAGGCAAAGGCGGTGAGGCCGGCAAGGCCGACGCCTTGCAGCATCAGGCCAAGACCTTCGCGCCAGATCTGACCGACGACGCGGTAGAAGGGCAGTCGTTGGCCGCCGGGCGTCATATAAGAGGTCGAGCCGAAGGCGATCGCAGCGGCGACAAGCGGCGCCACGATGCAGGCAACCATGGCGGCATCGAGCCCATAGGCCTGATAGAGCGCCATGCCGACCGGCGCACCGACGGCCAGCGCCGCGAACATCGCAATGCCAGTCCAGGACATCGACATGCCGGCGCGCTGCGGACCGACCGAGGCGATCGACCACGAGACGCAGCCTGTGACGAATTGGCTCTCGCCAAACCCGGCCGTCAGGCGGCCGACGACCACGATGGCGAGGCTGGTTGCAGGGGACAGGCCGGGCAGCGCGGAGACGAAATAGAGGAGCCCGGCACACGCGCAGACGACCGCACCCTGAATTGCCGCGCGCTTGCCGCCTTGCTGATCCGTAACACGCCCGGCATAGCCGCGCGTCAGGACCGTAGCCAGGAACTGGATACCGATGACCAGCCCGACGACCAGACTGCTGAAACCGAGTTTGTCATGGACAAACAGCGGCAGCACCGGCAGCGGCAAGCCGACGCAGAGATAGCCGCAAAAAAGCGCCGCGATGATGCCGGGCGCGGGACGGGAAAGAGCCGGCGCGGCATTCGACCGGTTCACCGCAGGGGTAGCGAGTGCTGACATGACAGCCTCCATAGAGTGGGTTGGAGCCGGCGGGCCGCCGCTTGTTGGGCGACCAGCCGGATCAGACGGACTATTTCGCAGCGGCTCCGAAGAGGCCGGTGCGATAACCGCTGGTTTCGAGCAGATAGTCGCGTGAGGCGGCTGCCTCGGACGCCAGCCTGGCGAGATCGACATCGACCAGTTTGCCGGCGCGTTTGCGGATCTTGCCGGCGACCATCACGGTGTCGACGTCGGAGCGTTCGACAGCCTGGACGATCGTGCCAATGGCATTGGTGAGCGGGAACACAGCGACATCGTCGGTGCGCACCATGATGATGTCGGCCTGCTTGCCCGGCGTCAGCGTGCCGATGGCGGCTTCAAGGCCGGCGGCACGGGCGCCGTTGTTGGTGGCGGCTTGCAGCACCGCCTCGACGGAAATCGGCGCCGGCACGTTGGTTTCGCCCCGGAATCGGCGATACCGCATCGCCGAACGCTGCTGTCCAAACAATGCATGCATCTCGCCGAACAGATCGCTGCCGAAGGCGGTGTCGAGGTCGATGCCAAGCGCCGGCTTCAGACCGTGGTCGATCGCCTGCTGATAGGCGAAGCGGTCGTCGTCGAAGCCGAACAGCGCATCGGAACGCGGATTGACGGTCACGTTGACCCCGGCGTCGGCAAAGCGCTCCCAGGTGTCTTCGGGCAGGCGCGTACAATGGTTGAAGATGTTATGCGGACCCAACAAGCCGCTCTCGGTCACTTCCGCGGGCAGCTTGGCAAGATCGCCGATGAACTCGGTCAGTATCCGCATGTCGAGGTTGCGCGCGACCTTCCACCAGTCGAGATTGAACTGGCCAAACAGTCCCACTTGCACCAGACCGCCAGCATTCCAGTTGCGGGCAAGGCGTTCGAGATCGCCAGGCAGGTGCGCACCGGATGCCTTCTTGTCCATGGCGGCGCCGACCAGATGCAGGGCGCGGACGCCGGAACCCTTGAGCGCGTCGAGCGCCGCATCGGTGTGTTCGGGGCTGCGCGAACTGTGGCAAGCGTCGATGATCGTCGTTATGCCGGCATCGAGCGAGGCTGCGGCCGTCAGGCTGGTGCTGACATACATGTCGTGCGGTCGGTAATGCGCGCCAAGCGTTTCGGCGACGACGCCGATATAGGCAAAGAGATCGTCGACGTCAGGCATCAGACGCCGCATCACGCCAAGCCACATGTGATGGTGCGCGTCGATCAACCCCGGCATCACGATGCTTGCCGAGGCGTCGATGATTTCGGCGCCATCCGCGTGGATGTTTGCGCCGATCGCGACGATACGCTCGTTCTCGACCAGAACGTCGCCGGTCGCGAGATTGGGGACTGCGGCATCCATCGTGATGACGGTACCGCCCTTGAATAGCGTGCGGGGATTCTTCTTCGTGCTCACGGTCTTGTTGCTTTCCAGGTGCGCGGAGACGAGGGTTGCGCATGGCCAGCCTTATCGCTTCTGGACGAACTTGAATTAAGTGCGCTTATGTCAAATACTTCCTGACTGAAAATCAGGAATGATCGATGGCGTTCGACGGCAGGATCTTATCTGGGGTAAGCGTGCTGGCGGCGGTGGTCGAGGGCGGCACGTTCGTCAAAGCCGCCGAGCTCATCGGCATCACCGATTCAGGGGTAAGCCGGGCC
The DNA here is from genome assembly GCF_040318635.1 of Mesorhizobium sp. M1066. Taxonomy (NCBI): domain Bacteria; kingdom Pseudomonadati; phylum Pseudomonadota; class Alphaproteobacteria; order Hyphomicrobiales; family Phyllobacteriaceae; genus Mesorhizobium; species Mesorhizobium sp. M1066. Next base: position 45,789 of record NZ_JAMYMR010000035.1, on the reverse strand, counting down.
ATTGGACGCCTTGAGGCGCGTCTGGGCGTGCGGCTGCTCGATCGCACCACGCGATCCCTGTCGCTGACCGATGAGGGCCGGCGCTTCTACGAAGAAGTAAAACCCCACCTGGTCGCAATCGAGGATGCGGCTGTTATCGCCTCCGGCACGGCCTCGGCTGTACGAGGCCGCCTCAAGGTCGACATCGACCCCTTCTTTTTGCCGCTGGTGCTGGCTGGCCGGCTCGGCGCCTTTTGCGACCGCTATCCCGAGCTGACGATCGAGTTCGTGTCGAAAGAGCAGTTCGGGGACCTTGTGTCGGATGGCATCGACCTTGCGATCCGGTTCGGACAGCCACGTTTCTCGACCCTGGTTGCGCGCAAATTGATCGAGGCGCCGATCCTGACGGTCGCTTCCCCGCGATATATCGAGCGCCATGGACGGCCTCTCGAGCCTGCGGATCTCTCAACGCATCGATGCCTGCAATTCCTGAACCCACACAGCGGCACGCCATTCGACTGGGCGTTCGTGCGCGGCGAGGAAACGATCGAGGTTGCGACCAACGGACCGCTGACCTTCACCGACCCTAAATCGATGCTAGAGGAATGCATCGCTGGAACGGGTGTCACCCAGGTGATCAGTTGGGGCGTCGGGGAATTGCTCGCGGATGGGGTGCTGATCGATCTCTTTCCCGACTGGCATGGCGAACTCTTCCCGCTGTTTGCCTTTCACCCATCGCGCAAGCACCCACCTGCCAAGGTGCGCGCCTTCGTCGATTTCTGCGTCGAGGTGTGCCGAGAACTCTAAGCAGATGCGCCTCCCTTCAAGGGCAATATGCGGAACATGCGTCCGACCGTACAATCCGAAGGACTTTGTGAAGCATGGAGTTGGACGACCAACGGCTGGTCAAAGCTTGCCTGTCGAAGCGGTCGCAAGCGAAATCTCAAGCTACCTGATTGGACAGAATTCGCCCCGGAACTATGCGCATAAGACTGCGGGCAGAACGCCTTTTCTTAGGATCCATGGGCATGCACCGCCTGTTGGGATCAAAATGCTTTTCACCCGGAACAATCAGCAAAAATCTTGGTTCGAGAAGCGATCGCAATTCCGCGACGATATGGAGACCTCTAATGCTGAAGAAAATTCTAACTGCATCCGTGCTGACGATCGCCTTAGCCGCCTCCGCATTTGCACAATCGAACGGAGCGTCGGGGGGTGGTACTGCTGGCGCTGGCGCGGGCAATGGCAGCGTCAATGGTAGCGGTGGGGCGACCGTCAATGGCTCAGGTGGCGGCAACAACACTGGGACGATGACAACGGATCCGAATTCGACAAACTCGACGACGACAAATTCGACCACTGGAAAACCGAACGGAATGAATGACCGTTGCAAAGACACCGCCGGCAATGATGTAGACAACAACACGGCAAGCGGTGCGGCCACCTCGACCACGCAGAACTGCAACAAGTGACCGAGTCAGTAAGGCTCGACGGCCTGTCTTTGGATATGGCTGGCCGTCGTCGCCACTAGGTTGGTGTTTATCATGACTTCGACCGTAGCTTTTCATCTGGTATCTTGTGCTTGCCGGTCCCCAGGGCGGACTGGTCCTCCTCCCGAGCACCTTCAACACCCGCGTGCAATGCGCGGCCGCTATTGCCGAATATCAGAAGCAACCAACGCCAGCCGGTTGGGCAATACACTGCGTGCCAGGCGCCTCATTTCCTACGGACGACAGAATAGTTCACGTCTTGTCATCTAGCACATAGGAGCCGTACACATGACCGAAGAAACTGACCACCGGCTATGCCGGTGGCCGGTGATCTCCAGCGTTAATCCCGCGTTGTCGGGCGTTGGGCAGGGTTGCCGTCTCAGCAGGTGATCGCGCAAGCATGGCAACAGCCGCGAGACGCTCGCGCGGGATCCAAATTGTGCGGTCGACCATGAGCTAAATAGCCTCCGGATGGTCAGATAGACCTAGCCGAAGCTGAAATTTGAGCGATTTTCGATTAGCGACTGCGAGGCAGGCTTGGCGGGTGCTCAACTTGCCCTACCGAGCAAGTACCGCAGGCATTTCGCGCGCTGGCGGCCCTGTGCGGCCTGAAAAAGTATCGACGCGCTCAGCTCGGCCGTTTTAGAGCGATGGCTGCCTGTGCGAAATTGCGATTTTAATCGCAGGGGGCGCGCCGCCCGGCCACCACATTACGGGATAGAAGTGTGGCCGGTACAGGAGATGCTTTAGTTGGAAGCGGGCGGTAAGAGTCAGCAATTGCTACGAGGAGTGTTCGGTGAAGACATTGCCATCCTCTCTTGATGCCGCCCACTTTTGCGACGTAGTTTCGATATAGTCGTCGACCTTGTCGATCGGCAGGTCGGTGGAGGTAGCCGCGATCGACATCAGCTGCGCGTCGGCGGGGTACTGCCTGCACGACATGGGCGATCCGGAGGGTGCAGCCAGGCATGTGCATAAGGCGCTGAAGCCGGACGGCACGTGGATGGTCGTCGAACCCTTCGCTCATGACAAGCTTTCAGCGAACCTCAATCAGGTCGGCCGCATCTACTACGCCGCCTCGACCTTCATCTGCACGCCAGCCTCGCTGTCGCAGGAGGTTGGGCTCGGCCTCGGCGCCCAGGCGGGCGAAGCCAGGCTGTGCAAGGTGGTTACGGGCGGTGGGTTCCGCCGCTTCCGTCGCGCCACCGAGACGCCGTTCAACATGGTTCTGGAGGCTCGCCCGTAAGCTCGGTCGATAATCAATTTCGCTATGGAGGAAGGCATGACTGCTTACAATGTCGTTCGGTTCGCACCAAGCCCGGTAAGGAACAGACTTTCATCGACGCGCACAAGAAGGCGACGCTCGACATCAGGGGCTTCCGCAAAGCCGCGCTCGTCCGGACCGGCGACCGAACCTTCTGCGTCGTCGGTGACTGGAACGACATGGACAGCCTCGCCGCGGCCCGGCCGCAGATCATCGGCTTTCTCGATACGATGCGCGATATGCTGGAGGATCTCGGCGGCGACCTCGGTGTGACGGATCCTGTCTCCGGCACGTCGTCGAAATCCGGACCTGAAGTAGCCCAACTGCAGGTTTGGCGTGCACCGCTCGAATAATGTGGAGAGCCCTCCATCAAATCAGCGATGCATGAACTGCTGGAGCACGATCAGTTTTCGACGTATGATCTAGGCCAAAGCATCCGGAGGATGAGCCATGAATGCAGTGCCTCAATGGCGGCTCGCTGGCGACTGGTTCGACATTTGCAGCTGCGACATCCCTTGCCCTTGCGAGTTCGCCCAGCGACCAACCGGGAATCACTGCCAGGGTGTGCTCGCCTGGCACGTGCGTGAGGGTCGGTATGGTGGCGTGAAGCTCGACGGCCTGACGCTGGTGGCGCTCGGCGAATTCGAAGGCAATCTATGGGCCGGCGAGGCGAAGGCCGTAATGGGCATGTATCTCGATGAGAAGGCGGATGAGCAGCAGCGCGAAGCCCTGCAGGTGATCTTCGGCGGGCAGGCCGGCGGCTGGCCCGCGGGATTTGCCGCTAATATCGGCGAGATGCGTGGCATGGAGTTCGTGCCAATCACTTTCGAGGTGGCGGGCGACCTGGCCACCTGGCGGGTCGAAATTCCTGGCCTCGTCGTTGGGCGCGCAGAGGCGCTTTCCGGCCCCACCACACCACCCGGCAAGCGAGTGCAGACGATCAACCCGCCGGGTTCGGAGGTCGGCCCGGGCCAGGTTGCCACCTGGGGGCGCTCCGTCGAGGTGAGCACTAAGGGCTTTGGGCTCGACTGGACTGGCACGGCCCGCTCGAGCAAGCACATTCCGTTCGACTGGACCGGCCCGGACTAGAGCATGGCTGACGCGTTCCCCAGGAAATCGCGGCGGTTCACTTGGAATCTGCGCGGCATCCCGCTCGGTCTACTCGCATCGCTCGTCGGGCTGACAGTAGCGGCGTGGGCGCTCGCCCTCTACCAGGCCTTCAGCATGGATATGCCCATGGGCATTGCCGTGCGCGGCGGTACGGAGGGTATGGAAGGTATGGAAGGCATGGCGAGCATGGCGATGGCCGGAATTGCCGCCGACGACTGGTCATTTGCCGGCGCCACCGCTTTTCTCGCTGTGTGGACCGTGATGATGGCGGCCATGATGCTGCCAGCCGCGGCGCCCATGATATTTATGGTCGCGGCGGCGCAGGCTAGGCGCGAACAACGTGTGGCCATCCCGACGTGGACCTTCGTCGCGGGCTATCTGCTCGTCTGGGCAGCGGCAGGCCTTGTCGTGTATCTCCTGGTCCAGCTCGGTAGCGACGTTGCAACGACCCTCGATCCGCCTCAGCGTTCGAAATGGGCACCGCTCGCACTCGGTGCCACGCTTGCCGTCGCCGGGCTCTACCAATTCACGACCCTCAAGCACATTTGCCTCAGCCATTGCCGTTCGCCGCTCGCTTTCGTTGCGCAGCACTGGCGCGACGGGCGTGTTGGCGCGCTCAAGATGGGGCTGCGCCACGGTCTCTATTGCTTTGGCTGTTGCTGGGCGCTGTTTGCCGTGCTGGTTGCGACCGGCGTCATGAGCGTCGCCTGGATGCTGCTTTTGACGCTGCTCGTCTTCGTCGAGAAGCTGCTGCCCCGTGGCCGCCGCTTCGAAGGCAGTTTGGGCGTTGCTTTAGTTGTCCTCGGGCTCGTTGTATCGCTCGGGGCGAGCGATGTGCCTTGAATGGGTGGCTAGACGAGCAGAGCATAAGAATCTCTGCTGTGCCGGCAGACGCTTTCGACGGCAACCCATTCGCATCGCGCTGGCTTCTTTAGTAGTGTCTCGCAGTAAGGCCAGGTTGAGGGTCCGGCGTGACGATAGTCGACGATCGTCTTCTCGAAAGCAGGATGACCAAAGTGGAGCAGGCACGAGCCTGGAGCCCACGCGTTATCTCAAAATTCGAGACACTGATCAGGAGCGGCGACGACCACGCACTGTATCGCGTTAATCCGCTGAGCTTTGCTCGCGACCGCGCAATCGCCGAGAGCTCCGGGCCATCAGACTGATGGTCGCGCCTTCCCTCCGGCCTTTTTTCTGGCCGGCAGCCCGAGACGGTACTACCGTGGTCAGAACCCGCTCGCCCGAGGAAGTGGCAGGTGGGGTACGATTCCCTTGGCTTGCCCAAGCCAACAGGCCCAATATCCTACCACCTCGAGATCGCTCCGCTGATCCAACGTGCACACCGGCTGTGTTTCGTGCACGACGACGCCAACTGGCGGGATGCGGCCTTCGACAGCAACAATCTCGCCAGCGGGCTTCCTGAACATCAGCAGGCGCGTGATAGCGTTGGTCAACCGATCCGCAAAACTGAGAAAATCCTGGTTGGGTACATCGCCTCGAATCCGCCTGGCCCCCCGCTTAAGCTGCGCCAATGGCAGATCGATCTGCTAGCGGCATGGGTGGACTGGAATCCCGGTTCGATCGAAACGACGACACAGCCGACGGCGACGATCACTCCCCAAGGATTGACGCGCGCCGCACTGGAGGGCGCAGTCGGTCAAGGTTTCTGCCCGGGCATTGAGGCTGGCATCATCATCACCGACCCGACGTTGTTTTTCCTGCCTTTCGATTTCCGCATCGACCAAGACAAGGCGGTTGCCGGCGAAACTGACGGCTCTCATGGCGCAACCATGGCCGTCGGACTTCTATCAATGCAATACCGAGTGGTGGCCAAGTCAGCGCGCGGATATTGCGCCGCAGGCCGGCGATTTCGTCAACGACAGTGAATCATGGGCGCGCGGGGCGGAATCCGAGGCCCTGCTGGCCCAAAACTTCCAAATGCTCGGATTTATCGTCCAACAGGGTGAAAATGAGGTCTTCGTCGAAGCCGAGAGGAATCCCAATCTCGCCTGATCTGGGTGGGATGGCGTGAAAAGCGTCGACGTCGCAATCATCGGGGCTGGCCCAGCAGGGGCGCTGTGCGCATGGGCGCTTGCCAGGCGAGGCCTCGATGTGATGCTCGTCGATGAGGTAAAGAATGGCGCCCGCGTCGGTGAGATGCTAGTGCGGAAGCGGTGCGAATGCTCGCGCTAGCCGGAATCTCTTCTGCCACGGAGGTCGGTGAACCCGTTTTCCTGATGCGGGCCGCATGGGGAAGGGCCACGGGACTAGTGCATTGGACGGCCGCTTGGAATGGCAGCCCATCGCCCGAAGCTGGTGGCCTGCTTGGAGCTAGGGTCTGTGCCCGCCCGGAACTGGACCGTCGTTCGCAGCAGGAGGCCCCGTGCGGGCGCTCGTCTTCATGTCGGGCGCGTCGTGAAAGGCCTCCAGAAAGGAAAGGACGGCTGGCAGATCCAGATTAACCACAAGGAAGAGTCTCTCGAGTTTGCATCTGCATTCTTGGTTGAGGCAACCGGCCAGCGTGCGCGCTCATTGGCGTGGCCAGGCCTCCACCGTCATCCCGTCGATCGCATTTCGTATCGTAACGGATAGGCATAATCATAATAGTGGCTCAGCAAAGCTCCGGCGAGAAAACTAACGCTTGGTCCCACTTTTAGCCAAGCTCAAAATTGCGTGGGCTCTGGCCGCACATTGACTGGTTTACGGCCCTTGGGGAATAACGTGTTGATCCCGAAACTCTGCCGAGATGGTTCGTACGGCTACAACCGTCTCAAATTTCGCTACCAAATCACCTGAATCAGTTGCCTAGCACCACATGTGTAACCAGCCATAGCCGTTTTCACTACTCATATATGGAAAACCGCGTGCTGTCCGCCGAAGCTGCTCTACGGCGCATCTAGTGCAGGCAAAACGCCACTTCAGGATCAACGAATGGGTAAGTCAGCAAAGCGTCAGGAAAATATTGACTGAACGCGTAGGAGCGTGAGCAATCGTGAAACTGCCCGGATCACGGTAGCATACGCACCCCAAAACAGCTCTCACCGCTATCGCTAAAGTTTTTTTATACAGCGATATGAAATAGATAATGTGAAACGGATGATGCACAATCATCCCACTCGTCCCTTTTCAATCACGCACGATCACGCTTTAGCACGTTGATACATATATCTTTTTCGACTTGTCGTAGAGTCGGACATTGTGGCATATTGGGGTCGGTTTTAGGGGGATCGAAGCCCGTTTTGAACCCAACCACAGACCCCTACTACCCGTCAGCCGATCCCACTCGAAAGCCTACGGGAGACCCCAGTGCCAAGCCTTACCGATGGAGAGATTCGCCACGCTTTGAAGCAGGTCGAGGAGACCAGTAAGCAGCAGAACCTTGTCGATGGCGAGGGTCATGGAACAGGCCGCCTCGTTCTAGTGATAAAGCCAATGCCGACCCGCATAACGGCGGACTGGATGGCCCAGCAGTGGCGAGACCAAAAGCGTCTCAAGAAAAAGCTCGGGTCGTATCCGTCAATGAGCCTCAGCCAGGCTCGCGAGATTTTCAGACGCGACTTCGCCGACATGATCCAAAAGGGACGCAGCATCAAGATAGCCGGCGATACGCGCCCCGGCACGGTCGCCGATCTGTTCGAGGCTTACGTCGCGTCACTTAAGGCCGATGGAAAACCGTCTTGGAAGGAGGCCGAAAAGGGCTTGAACAAGATCGCCGATTCGCTGGGTCGCAACCGCCCTGCCCGCGACATCGAGCCTGACGAGATCAGGGACCTCATTCGCCCGATCTATCAGCGAGGCAAACGGTCAATGGCCGATCATGTTCGCAGCTATATTCGATCGGCATACAGTTGGGGGCTGAAATCCGAGCATGACTACCGAACAACCTCGGTCCGTCGCTTTCATCTCGTCTACAATCCAGCTGCGGGCATTCCAACCGAACCGAAAAAAGTTGGAACGCGCTGGTTGGACGAGGAGGAATTCATCCGTCTCTATCGCTGGCTCGAATCTCCTGATGCGCCGGTCCACCCCCCTTACACGCGTGCCGTAAGAATTCTTATGTTGACCGGACAGCGCGTCGAGGAGATCGCTCGGCTGCACGTCGATCAATGGGATGCGGACGAGCGCATCATCGACTGGTCCAAGACCAAGAATGGAAAGCCTCACGCCATCCCCGTACCCAAGATTGCGGCCGAGCTTATTGGGTCGATCAAGCCGAATGAATTTGGTTGGTTTTTCCCATCGGCAACTGACCCGTCCAAGCCTGTCAGTCATGGAACACTCTATTCGTTCATGTGGCGCCAGCGCGATCGCGAGGTCATCCCCGTCGTGACAAACCGCGATCTCCGGCGAACCTGGAAGACGCTTGCCGGCAAGGCAGGTCTCTCGAAAGAGATCCGAGACCGATTGCAAAACCACACTCTGCAGGACGTCAGTTCCAAGAGCTACGATCGCTGGAATTACATGCCGGAAAAGCGTGCTGCCATGGCCCGGTGGGACAAGTTTGTCAGCGAGCTCCTGACGAAGAAGAAGCGTAAAGCCGGGCTCAAGGCAGCTGCCTGAGCTAGCGATTGCTTCTCCTCACCGCCATCAGCGGCGGAGGCAAAGCTTCACTGCAGGAACCAGGCTACGAATCTGGGGCGCAGGAGTTCGAATCTCTTCGGGCGCGCCATCCTATCCAATTGACGTTCTGAGCCTTTTGGACGCTACCGACGCCACCGCAGCCGGTTTTAGAAGAACGGACATTGCTTCATATCGCAGCCTGGTGAACGGCGGCTTCATGTTTTCCTCTTGGTCGACACACGGCTCGATCGGATTCGCACGAACCGGGCTCGTGGTCGTCTCGACTGCCAGGTGTAGGTTTGAGGCTTCGGGTGTTGATGTAGTCGGCTTCCTGAAGCAAAACCTATGAAATGACAGTCCGAAAAGGCAAACCGTCTCCAACTGCCGCGACTTGTTGCGGGCGAATGGCGTGGTGAGATCGGTGGCTCAGCCAAACACACATCTAAAGCCCGAGATGCTTCATCCTATCCACACTATGAAGGCTGCATAGTTGACGTGCGAGGGCTGCAGAATTAGCTGGGCCAAGCAATGTTCGCGCAATCAGGGCTTCGAAGGAGCCGCGGTTTTGGAGACCGAATAGCCTTTGTCCATCTCGTTGTTTACACATCACTAATAGCCGATTTCGTAATTGGTGTGCAAGGATTTGTGAAATGAAATCGAGCCTTTTGGCATCAATGATACCCACCGTTGGCAATAGATCTCTAGTGAGGGCCGCCCCTGTCTCGTGCATAATGCAGCAATGACCTCTATCGAAATTTTCATAGGCACCCCTATAGAGCACGCATCGGAACGGGCTACCCTGGCGCGTGCGGTTGAAACCCTGTCCGCATATGGCATCCCAGCGGTTATCCTTGCCAACGTCAATTTCGGCGGCCGGCAAATTGACCTCGTTATCGGCCTCGACCGGCGCGCTCTCGTTATTGAATCAAAAGGATTCAGCTCCGCCGTACAGGGCGGGGAAAACGGCACGTGGCATGTGCAACTGGTATCCGGCCAATGGAAAGAAATTCCCAATCTCTACGCACAGACCCTTGGCGAGAAAAATGCGCTCCGCGACGCGATGATGGCATTTGCGGGGGCATCTGTCCCCTACCCCGACGCCGCCTTGGTCTTCGTTCCAGCTATCCCTGCCGGTTCGGCAGTTCCGAGCGGTGATTTCAAAGTTGCGGTTGGCGGCCTTGGTGCGCTGCCTGAGCTCATCACCTCGGCAGCGAACCGTGGCTGGTCGCTGGATCAGTGGCGTGCCTTTGCGGCCCATCACCGTTTGATTGCGGTCCCTTCACTCAATGCAGCCTTGAGCCCGGAACTACTCCACGCGGAACGGCTGCTCTTGGCATATGGTGACGCATTCACGCACACCTACGGCCCGGCTGCGTCTGAGATGGTCCCCGTACGGTGCGTTCATGATGACGAAGCGGTCTTCTCGTCGGACGCTATTGTCGAACGGGTTGTCGCGGACGGCAACGTCCTGCTGGCAGGCGATTCAGGCTGCGGCAAAAGCCTTCTCTCGTACAAGGCCGCTCTCTTCGCGCTCGGCCAAGGTTACATACCGATCGTCATTCCGGCGAAGGATTTCGAAGGGAACTTGCGCGATGTAGCAAATCGTGAGGCAACGCTGCTCAACGCACAATCAGCGGCCGCCTTGGTCTCCGCTGCTCGGCTTTTGGATCGGCGTCTCGTTCTTGTGGTCGATGGCTACAACGAGTGCACTCCATCGGAGCGGCAGCGCCTGACCCGAAGCATTGCAGCGGCCGTTCGGCGCTATAACTCAATCACGGTCGTGTCGAGCAGGATTGAGCTTGAGCGCGGAGATCTCTTGCCTGCTTCGACCTACACGGTGCAAGCACCGGATGTCGAAACGAAGCAGGCGATTGCCCGGAACGCATCAGGCGGCGCATGGTCGGAAGCGTTTTCTAGCCTTCTTGAAATGGTGGGAAGCGGCCTCGAAGCCAGGATGGTCGGGCAGCTAGGACGAAGCGTCCTTGCCGGAACCACCCAATATGGCCTGTTCGATGCTTATGTGCGTGAGCGGCTTGGCTCAGCTGCTTCGGATGGTATCCGCGCCTTGTCTCGCATTGCGGGAGCAATGACCGACCGAGTTAGTTTCAGCCTGTCGGTTCGGGAGCTTGACCGCTTGTCGGATCGAGAAGGCGTTGCGGGCGCCCTGTTGCAGACGCTTCAGGCGGTGAACCTTCTGGACAGGCGTGGCGACCGGGTGAGCTTCAGCCACGAAATGTTCCTGAACGTGTTTGCCGCCGAAGCGATTTTACGGCGCGCGGGCGATGATCCGGATGCAGTGGGGCTGGCATTGCGGCACCCGCGGTATCTTGAAATGAAGCCATTCCTGCTGGGTGCCATCGATGATGACCGCTTTCGCAGGCAGGTGTTATCCAACCTCTCCGATGCGTGGGTGGTGAGTGCCTGCTTGGCGGGGCAATTCGGCAAGGACGCCGAGCGCTGGGCGAACACGCGCTGCGATGAGGTGCTTGCGCGGCTCGGACAAGAAATTGAGACGGTGCGGTTCGACGTGTCGAAAGAGTTTGCCAGGAGTGTTCAGGCAAGGCCAGAGACACTGCAGGACTGGACGGATCAGGACCGGGCAGTTCTTGCGGCCATCGCGCGTGAGCTTGTAACAGGGCGACGCCTTGATCAGGTTTTGGATCTGATCGCAAAGATGGATACGCGGCTCACCGAGGAACACGGCAGGCTGCTCGATGAGGCCAGGAAATACAAGCTGGGCCTGCGAAGTAGCCTCTATGCAATGAGTTACACGGGGTTTGCAGGGCACGATATTGGCCTTGCGCTACTTTGCGGCCCTCTGCATAGCGGGCACCTCTATGACGGGCCGAAAGTCGCGGCTGAGGCAAATCTCTTCGAGCGGTTGCGTTCGGAAACCTTAAGCCCCGGTCAGGTCGGTTTGCTTATCGAACTGGACAAATATTCCGAGCGGGACGCTCCTTCAGTCGGCACCCTTTTGCCGGCCATCCTGAGTCGGCTCTGGGCAAAGGCAGCAGGCCATTTGCGGATGGCACTTATGCACGCAGCCGGGATGAGCGCGCATGCTCTAACCGATGACGAACGTCAGGCCCTGATTGATGCCATCCACGATCTGCTGCCCACAAATAACGGGTTCGATTCAACGGGCATGATCGATGCGCTAAAATTTCTCGGCGCGTTGGATAATGACCAGGAAGAGCATGTCGCAAGTGTTAAGCGCGAAATCGAAGCCGTGCTGGCCAACCGCGATGATCCGTTGATGGCCGGTGTCGCAGCGGCTCTCTGGAGCTGCCAGTTCGACCATCCCTATGATGGCGCCTATTGCGAAGTGTGGCGCGCTTTGCCAGGCGACGATCGCAAAACCTTATTGTTGTTGGCGGCGCAAGATGTCGACCGTCAGTCGATGTTTTCGGCATCCTTGCTTGCGGAAGTTGCATCATGTGGCGACCGAGCTGCCGGTCCCGCCATCGCACCATGGACGGCCCTGCCACCGAAAAAGGAAGTAATGATGCAGGACGTCGTTCGTACCTTCGAAATGGCGCATGCGGCGCTTGCACGGTTGCATTACCCCTTGCCCGATCGCTCGGCGGAAACAGCGTCGCCGGCAGATTGCGCATTTTTGGCCTGCGGCGCGATCATCTATTGGCTGAACCGCGATGATCTTCCAAAGGCCGAGCGCAAACTTAAATGCGCTGGGCCACTTGCAACATTGTCACGGCATGAAGACGGAGTGGTCGCGGCCGTGATCGGCGAGTTTTCCGGTGCCGGCCACCTGTTTGAGGAGAGTGCCCAACGGCTTCCGGGTTCAGAGCCGGTGGTCACATCATTGGCCAAGGATTTTCCTGATGAGATCGCCGCTATTTACCGTGCGGCGCTGGAACAGCCGAAACGTCAGTCGGGTTATTTCGAGTTCTTCATGATCGATGATGTAATGAAAAAAGCGCTTGCGAACCTCGGGAACGTTGGCGACGCCACCGATATTCCGATGCTTCGGGCATGGTCAATTCATCCCAGCTACGGGCACGTGGCGGTGCGGGCGATCAAGAGAATTGAAGAGAGCCCAAATCCGAAATTGGGGAATCCGGTTTTCTAGAGTGACGTCATTGTCGGCTCACTACAAGCGCAACTTCTCGAAGATACCGTCACTCACCGGGTTGGTCAGATGCCACTGCAATTGGGGTGTCCCCGAACTCAACCTGCATGCCGCCGACAATCCAAGGAGGCTGTTGAATCTGGAAACGCGCCTTTCCCAAACGCATTCTCGCCATCGCCTCGACTGCGGCGCGTGCAAGCGACAATGCTACTCGGTAGCCGTCAAATACCGTTTGGGTGTATTGGCGACCACCGTGGCCGTAGCGTAGCCCACTGACCTCAGATGGCTTAGGCCATCCAGCCAATTTTCCCGCGTCAAACACGAGCCCGACCGTCTGGCCCAGCGTTAGTAGTTCTACGAGATCATGGGTATACGGATAGCGGCCATTCTTTTGGAGGAGCAGGGCTTTCAGAGAGGATTCGAGCGCCATTTGCAATTCCCACCAGGCTTTTGAGGCAGCTTCGACATCTTGATGCTCTATGAGTTCGGCAGCCCTTTCTAAATGCGTAATGACACCACGACGAAAGCTAAGACCTTCCGGATCGGCTCCCTCCACGCCCATGAGGTTCGTGCGAATGAAGCGTAGGCTATCAGCGACATCGTCGGTCGCGGCAATCACGGAGGCACTTTGGGCTTGATCCATCTGACTGAGATTGGGGCCTCGAACCAGCCATGACGTGCTGTTCTCGTCTGACTCGATTTCCTCAGGAAAGCTTATCCAAACCGTCTTGCCTGGCTGATCCGGCCTAGTACGATTCACCGGAATTTTCATGACAAACGGGGTCGACCTAATCAGTACAACGCCCTTGACGGTCGCCTCCGGCGGGCAGTCAAATCGGACGCCAAACCTCTCTCGATACCAGTCGTCAACCATCTTATAGATGGCCTTAAACCAATACGCCTCTAGGAAATCCGACGAGCCGTCCGGCTCGTATCTGGTCTTCCCGCTATCTGTACTCACCTTGACCAGCTTGTACCGAATAAGATCCGTGGCAGCGTGAAATGGCCTTTGCCCTACGGGCACGCCACTTTTCGCGAGAATCTCATCTAGGAACTCCAAATGCCGGCCGAGCTGCTCGCCTGGCGCCTCTGTATGCTTCATGGTGAGATCCTAGCAGAATTCGCCATGCTTGCCGATGTGCCCAACCCGATTCAAGGTCGGCCCTCTCTTCCTCGGCGGCGCGAAGAAGGCTGGCCTCATGTTTAGCGGTGCGGGCGATTTGCGGAGCTAGCCTACTCCTTCAAAAGATCTGCAACCTGTTCCGGCGTCGCCCTATGCCCATCAAAATGATCTCGCCTCTGAAATTGGTTTCCGGCGAGCCAATACACAGACGTAATCGAACGCTCCCCACCATATCCGCGGTCCTGCCTGCCGCCGTGGACGCTCTTTTCTCCATTGATGACCCAAATCGCAGCAAGTCCTTCGCGTTTCAGGAAGCCCAGAAACGCATCATGGTCAACCAGTGCAGCGCTGGGGCCGGGCTCCTGTGTTGAAGGATCGAAAAACCGAACGGTGCCTCCAGCGTCCGAATAGGTCAGCTCCTTACCGTTGGACAGATGCAGACCGAGGCCTGTAATCAAGCCGGGGCTCGGCAGATCGAAGTTGAAAGTCTCCTCGATCGAGTAGTCGTGACCGCTGCGCTCCGCAAGGTAGTTCGTCACCAGCGCTTGGGCCGCTACGGGCAATCCATTCCATCCCCCAGCGGGCATCCAGGAAACGATATCAGAATAGACGGGATGCCAAGGAAATTCGCCGAGATAACCCCTGAAAGGCATTTCGATCTTTGGCAGATCCCGTTGATTCAGTGATTTGTCCGAGAGGCTTTCAACCAGGGCGTCGCGGTCGGCGTCCTTCGTTAAGATGCATTGTAGATGAAACCACGTTTTGCGCTCGATGCGCCTGTCCCCTTGCCGTACGCCGTACTGATTCCAGATCGCAAATTCTTCAATCACAAACCATTTTCGTCCGGTTTTTGGATCCAGCACTCTTATGAGCGCTTCGCTGCTGACTAGATCGTCGGGGCTGTCGAGCCAAAGCAGCCGTGCCGCCGGCTCCATTGGACGGAGTTTGACGACTGCCGGCATCCACCAGGTTCGATCCCACTGCCGCCATTGATCCCCATGCGAATGTGTCGCGAGAAGCGAGGGGTCCATTTCGCGGCTAAGCGCCTCCCAGGGGCCGTTGAAAACGCGGAGCGTGTCACCATAACTTTCTTTGAAGGCGAGATGATCTGCCAACTGCGCTACGAGCTGGTGGAGCGCGATCCACTGATACTTCTTGCCAATCCGCTCGACGCGATGATCGTGTCTGTCGCCACCAAGATTGCGATCAACCTTGCCGAAGCGCTCCGGCGTCCAGCCAAGATCGTGGGCTCTTTTACATATCCAACGCCGCATAGCCCCTCTATTAAGGCGCGGCGGCCATTCATGAATGCGCCGGCGCCAAGACATATCGGCTTGCACGTGAGGCCGGCCGAGAAGCTGATAGTCATCCCACTCGGCATCGCTCATGACCGAATGCAGTTTTTGCTCCGTGCGATCCAGCTTTCTTTCAAGCTTGGCCAACTCGGGTGAGGGTTTATCTGTGAGTTTATCGTTGCTCTTCGGCGCCCTCTTTCCCGGCTTAACAATCACGATACGGAATATCGGCTGTCCAAGCTGCTCATAGGCTTGCCGTAAATCAGCGGCAGCTTTGAGCACATCGTCAAGCAGCTTACCGCTTGACGGGTGCTTGGACAGGAACCCATCCTGCCAGCTCAGGAAGACCTGTTCCCGAGTGATTCCGGCCCATTCAATGCCAAGCGCACTCCAGTTGCCAACAGCGTGGTCAGTAACATAGCGGGCAAAATCACCGTCGTTGACAGTGGAACTGACGATGCTGTCGGTAAAGCGGCCGCTGGGATACTCCTCTGTGTAGGTCTCGATTTGTGCGTCGGAAACCTCTTCAAGTGGCCATTCGCTTTGGTACGGTGGCCTCACCTTTGCTAAATCCACGTCAGCAGGGAGGGTGTTGCGAGCTAGCGCCAGTTCGATGATGCCCCGCGCGTAGTCGCGGGCAAGAACATGCACTGGAGGCCGGCCGTCCTCAAAAATGGACTCGTAGGTTGCCCGGGCTAGTTCGGCTAAGCCCGCACCATGAACGCCCTGAAGCGCTCCTCCGTAGACAGAAGCCAGCACCCGCTCCAAGACATAAGGATCATCGACTTGACGGAACCTGCGGATCAGGTTTGCGGCGATCTCAAGCCTGGGCGCAAGCAAAGCCGATAGAGATTTGGTTGCGCGGTCGCGAACAGCCCGGTGGCTGGTAGAAAACATCCAACTCAGAGCAATTGCCGCCAGCTCGGCGCGACTATCATCGATGGCATTTAGACCGTTCCGCAGCGACCACGTGATAAGGGTTTCCACCGGACTGCCGTCCTCCTCACCTTCGTCGACAAGGAATACCGACCAGATGCCGTCGCGCTCCGGCATTTTCAATTTCATGAGCCGTTCGTGGAGGAACAGCACATTGAACTGATTGTCTGGCTCGGTCGAAATCGCCACCAAAGTCCGCAATACTTGGTGCCGATCGTTTTGCGAATTGCGTTCGAGCAGTTCGAGCGTGCGTCGGGTGAAGCATTTTTGATCACGCCAGAGAACACTCTTTTCAAACGCGTCGTAAACTAGCCAGCCATTGAAACCGGGAGTTGATACCAGATCGGGCAGTTCTTGACCGCAGCGCTCGGGAATTTGAACCGCGAACGCTTCCACCACTCCCGCGCGCTCATATGCTCTGTCGCCGAGAATATATTCGTGCAAGACCGAGCCGGGCTCGAACGACCTCGACGGATTCTCTGTGTCAAGGTGAGAGCCAAGCAGCAGCGTAGCGATCCTGTGATCGCTGTATCGCTCGAAGGTAAATCGCACAACCTCTGTGACCGACGCGTCGTCGTCGGTGGTAGGCTCAATCGCCAACACCCCTTCACTTTCGAGCTGCGCCAAAAGGCTTCGATCGACCGTTCCATCTGGCGGAAGCAGTTTGTCGAGTATGGCGTTGGCGGTCGAAACGTCGGTATAGCCCCGATAACCTTCATCAAACGCACTGGCGAGCTGTTGGAGCGCCTGAGAAACGATGCGTCGGTTGCGATCGAGTTTCAAACGCCTTTCGATGGTCCTCGCGATCGCTTGACTGTAGAACTCGAAAATCGATGTAACACCGGTCAGGCCCCGCGGCAGCTCCCTTTGCCCCTCCCGCTCAAGAAAATCGCAGCAAGTTTTCAGAAAGAGTGGATTGTAAAACTCTGGGATGAGGTTCGGGGCCGCCACCCGGACGATGCCGCGTCGATCGAGATATTCGTTGGCCGCATCCGGGTTCCCGGCAAAACCCACGTGGTCGACACGCGAAAGGCCGCTGATAGGCCGCTCATCAGGAATGATGTATCGCAAATAGGTTGATCTGCACGAGAGAGCGATGGCGACATGCGGAAATGCCTCGATCGACTTAAGGAACAATGGCAACCGAGCTGCCCAGAGATCGATCCCGTGCCGCTCATTTATCGCGTCAACGAAAATGACAGCGCGCGTACCCGCTGCTTGCCCAGCCGCGTCAAGTGCTCCAAGGAGTGTTTCGGTAGAAATACCCTGAAGATGGAGGGCAGCAATGATCTGGGACCAGGGATCGCCTTCGACTAATGTCCCGCTCAGTATGAGGACAGCCGGCCATTCTCGAGCGATCTGATGCTCGACAATATCCCCGAAGAGATGGGACTTGCCAACCCCGGCGTCTCCATTGACGAGCAAGCGGCGACTGTTTGCGATCTGCCAACGGTCGCTATTCATGGCTTCAGCAATGTCTTCAAGCACATCGGACAAGCGGCGTAGGCTGCTTGCAGCGTATTGAATGTTGTCGCGTCCCTTCGCATTGGAACGCTCCTGGTCCCACAGCGCGTGCTCACAGTTCGCACTTTCCTTTCGCATTGCCCTTGCGGCGCCCAGAATTTCCGTGATGGGAAAGATGTAGTCAGGGTCTGCTGACGTTCCCGCCAGAGCACTAAGGAACTCGCTCATCGTCGCAGCCAACTGATCGGTCGCGTTGGGCTGCAAGCCCTTCTCGTCGAGCTGCTTCAGTGCCCCTACAGATCGATACCCGAATTCGTTGACCTTGCCGGACCAGGCTTCCAGTTCTTCCACCATCGCAGGGTCGCGGCAAAAGCCCTGCATGGTCCGACGAATGGGCAGCTCAATATTAGTCTCTGGAACGTAACGAGCTCCGAGGCCTTCTCTGGCTTCGGCAAATCTCTCTCTGAACCAATCCGGCGTGAGAACCGTCGCATCGAACCAGAACGCCAACCGGCCGGCGTATTGAGGCGTTCTGCGACTCAACCGGTCGGTCAGGGAGTTGGCTGCCCAAAGTTCAATTTCGAGCGATCGGGATGCCTGTTTCGCTTCGCGTTTCCAGCGCTGCACCCATCTTTCCCATCGTTGCAGTTCCGTTTGCTGCGTGGCAATTCGGGCGTCCCTGAGGTCGAATGGAAGCCCCACGATGAAACGGTTCAGCTTCGGATGCTTTTCCAGCGCCTGCTTGATGGACTTATTGAGCTGTCCTAAGGCTTGTTGAGATTCAGCGTGAGTTTATGACGGCAGCTGCGAGGTTGATGAAGGCTGCGAAGCTCTGGTCGGTTTTGTCGGCTCGCATGGCGATACGCTTGAATTCCTTGAGTTTGCAGAAGAAGTTCTCGATCAGGTGGCGCCATTTGTAGAGTTCCTTGTCGAGCGGCAGGGGAAAAGTACGACGTGAGTGCTGTGAAATAACGATCTTGGCGCCGCGCTCATTCAGGTCGGCAATGATGCTGTTGCTGTCGAAAGCTTTGTCGGCGATCAGGCCGCCGAAACAGACACCATCGATGAGCGGTGCGACACCCACCGTATCGAACCGCTGGCCGGGCAAAAGAACAAAGCGCACAAGATTGCCAAGCGCATCAGTGAGCGCCAGAATTTTGGTGGTCATGCCGCCCTTGGAGCGGCCTATGGCCTGGCTTTGAGTCCCCCTTTTGCGCCCTGGCCGTGGCGATGGACCTTGACGATGGTGGCATCGACCATGGCGTATTCCATGTCCGGTTCATCCGAGCAAGCCTCGAAAAGCCTAATGAAAACATCGGCTTTGACCCAATCGCGGTATCGCTTGAAAACCGTGTTCCAGCTCCCGAAGAAGGCTGGAAGATCGCGCCACGGACTTCCTGTCCGCACGATCCAAAGCAAGGCTTCGATGAAGCGGCGATTGTCGCCACCACTTCGTCCAGGATCGGCTGGTTTACCCAGACAATGCGGTTCCATCTTCGCCCATTGGGCGTCCGTCAGCACAAATCGTTCCATCCAAAGCTTGAATCACAATCAAAGCTCATGGGGAATCCTGAATCTCAACAAACCTTAGTTGCGAACTGCCCAATTCAAAGAAATACTTCGCCTGCCAGCCGGTCTCGGTGCCGTCGCT
Source organism: Mesorhizobium sp. M1066 (assembly GCF_040318635.1). Classification (NCBI taxonomy): domain Bacteria; kingdom Pseudomonadati; phylum Pseudomonadota; class Alphaproteobacteria; order Hyphomicrobiales; family Phyllobacteriaceae; genus Mesorhizobium; species Mesorhizobium sp. M1066. Next base: position 26,827 of record NZ_JAMYMR010000035.1, on the reverse strand, counting down.
GTTGCGCAAAAAGCATTCTACGCCCCCGTCGGCTCCAATTCCCTTGCGATAAAAGACTGCCCCCGGCTCGCGCGGCTCAAGAGATGCGAGCTGACAAAGTAGCTCTTCAAATCCTTTATCTTGACCACCGCCATGGGCACGAATCAGTCTAAAATCTATTTGATTCCGCATCTTCGGAGCTTAACTTGTTGCCGTAAAAAGAACTACAAATTGATTGATTCAGAATAGTCCACACACTGGATGTCCTACCCAGGAATTGGGTGTCGGAGCAACCGCCGGCCATTCCGAAGCTTCTATGAAATCAAACCGTCTATATCGATGGCGTCGAAGGCAATGTATGCGTTCACATGATTGAGGACTTCGCGGAACGACATTCCTATCAAGGGTTCTAAACCGGGCAGATGTTCAGCAAAGGCACGATGCAGGCCTACACGCGTGCGAATACTACCGTTTCGGTGAGCGAAGGCGGTTTTCTCTGCCGAGTCAAATCCCTTTCGTATTGCCATGGCGAGAATTTCTAGCACGGCCGGGTTCTCTGGCACCCGCTCTGCAGCTGCGAGCTTAACCTTCGCCAGCTCAGCTAAGGCTGTCGCAATCATGGGAAAACGACGGCTCGCAAGTTTCAGAACCAGGTCCCGAGTTCTTCCACAGGTCCCCACGTCGTCGGGAGCAACACCGAGCGCAATCTCAATTTGGTCAAATGGCTTGCCTTCGATCCAAGCGCGCAAGCCCAATTTAAGTCGACCAAATTCAGCAACTGTTGGCGGTCCCCCAGCCTTTTTGCCTCTCGTGACGGCGTTGATCACATCGGCATCCTTTTGAAGAAGGGCTAGGCGGGACTCTTCATCTTCGGCCAGATAATCCACCAACCAGTCACACCAACCGGTGACCGTTGAGGGGATAGCATCAAGGTTGCCATCCATCCGTACCCCCGCAGCTTGAAGCGCGGCTATAGGTATGCCTGTAAATGCGGAAATCCGCAGGGCATCCGCATCGAATGCTTCCACTTCGGCAGCCAGCGCAAGCTGCAGTCGGATGACCTTTTCATCAAAGACTTCAGCTTCCGCTCTCGCTCGTGCCTGAAAAGCCGCGAGCGATCGCCGGACTATCGCAATCGCAACTTCATTGGCAGCTTCTTCCGGTTCACCGGCGCGGATACGGCTCATAAAGTACCGAATATCCGTCTCAGCAACGTCTCCGCCCTGAATGCGGTCAAGGAGCGTTGTCAGGGGGTCTTCGATCCTCACACATTGGTCATTTGCGGGCAGGATCGATCTCAGTTTCGCCAGAGCTCGGGCCGAGGCCGTTCCTGCAGCGTCAAAGCCGACAAACAGGTTCCGGGATCAAAATGACTGTGCCGTTGGCTAGGTGACCGGCACGACCAGCTCTCCCTGCGGCATTGAGGAGCTCATGCTGCTTGAGGTCAGTCCTCCTCTTGTCGTCGGTCCGGACGTCACCGGCGATAATTGCAAGCTGCGCAGGCAAGTTCATGCCCTGCGCCAGCGTCGGCGTCGCGACAATAATTTTGGCGCCGTCGGCCCGTTGATAGACGGACTCAGCCAATCGCCTCTCTGCAGAAATCATATCGCCGTTGTGAGGCAAGGCACCCGCGCGGGGGTCGACGAGTGATACACCTGTTGGACCAAGCTCCAGCGCGATTTCAGCTTGCAGCGTCAGTTCACCCGGGATCAGATCCCCATTTAAGGGAAGTCCCTCCGCCATCGTTCGTGCCGCCGAACAAGCGTGGTCCGCTTGCTGCACAAATACGATGGTTTTGAGCCCGGCCATCGCCGAACGGGCTGCGAGCAATCCAGCGACGCGGTTGGCATTGGGGGTTGGCCCGTTTTTCCCGACAGCGATTGTTACCGGATCAGCCATCAGCTGCACCAAGGCCGTGTCGTTCGGTGCTGCCGGATTCCAGTTGTTCTGCAGGCCAAACAACGCGTGCGCGGCGACTTTTAATGGTGGTTTTGCAGGATGTAACCCGCGAGAAATCCCGCGCGCGTAATTGATGATCGGGTTGAGAGATCCCTGCGGATAGACAACCACCCCGCGAGCCTGGCGGCTAGGCTTCCAAAGGTCGTGGAAGAAGCTCGCCGGTCGCTGTGTAAGCTCCGCCAGCCAGTCTGCCATCTCCTGCCCGTTGGTGATCATGGCTGAGAGGAGGAGCAAATCTGCCTGTGGCGCGCGTTTGACCGAATGCAGCAAGCACAGCATCGCGTCCAGGCTTCGGGTTCCGCCACCGAGAGGACTTAGAATGTGGCATTCATCCAGAATAATTAGCCCAACTTCCGATACGTCTGCGTCAGCAAAGCTCAACATCGCCAGCAGCCGCTCAGGCGTCATAACTTCGATTTGGCTAAGCTCTGGACCGCTGGCTAGAACGGTTAAATCCCCATCGGCCGACACGGTGACTCCGCCAAGATCAGCCGGAAAGCTTCGTGCAAGATCGTCTCGAAGCTGATCCACGAGTGCCAATGTGGGAGCCAGGAAAATCACCTTGCGGCCAGTTGCCAGCGTTGCCGCGATCTTGAGTTCGGATACTGTTGTCTTGCCGGCACCTGTCGGCAGGACCATGACCGCAGAGCGCCCTACTTCAAGCAGGCCGCCCTCTATCGCCAGTCGATGATTGGGCCAAATCAGAGGTTTGGTTCGAGCCCGATTTTTGATCCATGTAACCCATATCGCTACATTGACGACCCCAGCCGGTGCCGGCAGGTTGGCCAAGCCCGAACCGTCCAACTCGTCTGCTACCAAGCGTAGCAGCCTTGCCAGGTGGCGGGGGCCTGTGAATGCCGAGATGAGCGTGGCGCCAGGATTTGGCATGGCAATGTCGCTCAGTGACAGCGTTTCCACTTGGGTGAACGCCTGCTGTGGTTGTTCAAAGCGTCTGAAGGCCGAGGCTGGTAAAGGTTGATTGAGGATATTGGAGACGAATTGAGCCAGTCCCGACCAACATAAGCCATAGAGGGCCTGGGTTGCCTGAAAATCCAAAGTCGTTTCCGGATTTGAGCGTAGTCCCTGTAGGCGTCCGGCTCGTTGAAGGATGGACTCGAAGCGCTCCGCGCTCAGATCTGCGATTGTTTCTAACAGCGCGGTCAGAAGAAGATCGTCTGTCGCAAGACCTTCCAACCGACGCCCAGCTTCCCGGGCATCGGGACTTTGCCCGGCGATCAAAAACAATAGGGGGGCTGCAACCAGTGGATGGATCGCGGATGCTAGCAGGAGCTCCGTAGCAGGCACATTCTCAGGGGAACCAACACGTCCGACAATTTGATAAGCCGTTGCCGCTACAAAAGCTGCGCCACGTCTTGCTGCGGGCTCTCGGGAAGTGTCGGCTATGGCCTCATAGATACTGGCGATGCCGAGGAGCCGATCCAGGTTTAGCTCGCGCGCGGCATCGGCATCCGGCTCTCCGATACGCAATCGTAGCGCCACCAGCTCCGCATATGCCTTGGTGAGCTCCTGCGGTAGATTCTCGGGCTCAATGCCCTCAACGGCTGGCGCGGTCCGAATAAGCGCGGCGGTTCCAGCGTCAAACATTGAATTGCTCGATCTTGGACCATACTACGGCGGCAAAAGCCTTAAACCATCCACGTACGTCATCCAGTGGAAACGTATCGCCGAACCGTGCTGCGACCTCCAACTCCAGTTCTTCGTAATCCTTGAAAAGTTTGAGGCATTCAGCCGCGGGAAAGGCTTGCGGACTGACTGTTAGTGCGGCGCGAAACGACAAAGGCCGCTTCAGAATGATGTCCGCATATGCCTTTTCGTGCTCCGGATCTGTCAGATTATAGCGGTCCAACAGCCCTATGGCGATTTGCATCAATTCGTCATCTCGCACCCCTGTAAACCAGCTTTTGAAGGCTGGGAGCACTTCGTCTCGAAACTTGCCACGGGCGTTGTCGGAGCATTTCTGTTCATAGACAGTTACGCTGACCAATTCACGTAATGCCGGGTCAAAAACTACCTTGACCGTGTCAGCGCCCTGCTGGGTGGCTCTTCGATGAGGATCGGAGAGCACCTCGTCGGGGCCAGCGCCCATCCTTGCAACAATCCAACACATTGTTTCGAAAAGTAAGCCGTCGCGGTGCCAGGTATCCACGCCATCAGCAAGCACAAGCTCTCGCTTTAGTCTTGCCTTGGTCGTCGCTAGAACGGTCACTGGGCCATGCTCTGCCCCATCGAGAATGCTGCCGACCCGGCGGGCGCGCCCTACCATGACAATTGCCATCAGGCTAGCCAAAGCATCGAGATCGTTAATAAACCACTGATGTCCCCCACACCTCGGGAGTACTGGACTATCAACGATAGTCACCGGCATCTAAATTCCCCCACCCTCATGCGCATTTCTTGCTTTTGTCGTTAGCTCGGAAGGACCACCGATCGCCGAGGCTCATCCAATATCTGCGTCGCATATATGAACCAAATTTTTATCCCAACGCACTGACTACCGCAGCAGGTTATTGAGAATAATATCCACATCCGTCCGGTTACATGAAAGTTACATGGAAACAATCGGACTGGATTGAAATTCTGTAACTTGTTGAAAAACATGGTGCCGGCAGAGAGGATCGAACTCCCGACCTTCGGTTTACAAACGGCTCCAGCGTTTGTCACCATCTGCGGCCGCGTTTCCCCGCCTTCTTAGCAAGTAAAATCCGGCGCCAGCCCCTTCGCGGTTTGACTAGTCGCGAGGTTGCTGACTTAGGGGCGCTGGACAGTCGCCATCTGCCGTGTTCTGTTTTCGTTTTCAAGGAAGCGAAATGGAATCACCATCGGCAGGAGCACTAGGCAAGAAGCGGCTGGCGGTGTTCCTGGACGGAACCTGGAACTCTGTGTCGGACAACACCAATGTCTGGCGCCTGCGCGCGCTGTGTTCAACGAAAGACACCGGCAACCCAGCCCAGCTCGCCTATTATGACATCGGGGTCAACGGGATCGTTGGCGGGGCCTTCGGAAAGGGCCTGCTGAGGAACATCCTTGATGCGTATGAGTGGCTGGTTGAAAACTACAACGACGGTGACGTCATCTTCGTCTTCGGCTTCAGCCGCGGAGCCTTCACGGCACGTTCGCTGACAGGCTTTATCACCAAGTGTGGCCTGTTGAAGCCGGGCGCCCCGTTGAGCGTAAACCAGCTGTTTGACCGCTACCGCCGACGTGACGCGCTGACCGTCTGGAAGCTCCATGACGACGTCGCCGCAGGGGCGCTGAAGGACCCTGCGCTGGAAGAGCGCTGGATGCTGAAATACTCCCGGCGCGTGCCGATCAAGCTGGTGGCCGTCTGGGACACTGTCGGCGCGCTCGGCATTCCTGCGTTCAGCTGGGACGGCATCAGCCGGACCAGCTTCCGGTCCTCGATACAGGCTTGAGGGTGCCGATCGAGAATGCGTTCCATGCGCTGGCCCTGGATGAGCATCGCAACAGCTTCATGCCAACACTATGGACGAAGAGAATTCCAAGCGATCCCAACGCGGTGATCGCAGCGCCGCGTCCCTATAGCAGTGTCGAGCAGCGATGGTTTGCAGGCGCCCACGGTAATGTGGGCGGCGGATACCCGAATGATCTGCTAGCGCAGGCTCCTCTCAGTTGGATCATCGATAAGGCCCGGTCCCACGGTCTCGCGTTCAGGAGCGAGATCGAAGTCGACGACGGGGCCCTCGATGCAACAATCGCGGACTCTTACCGGGAGTTCATGCGCGGTTCCTACGCCATCCTCAGCAAGAGGCATCATCGGCCCATTGCATCCCCTCCCGGCCGGGACCCGGATGCGACGTACATCAATGTCAATGAGACGATTGATGGCTCGGTCTTCGAGCGGTATCGCCATTCGTCAAGCTACCGGCCCGCCAATTTGGTTGAGTGGTCGACCCGCAAGGGCGTCGATCTTGGCGCGGTGACGGGTTGGGTCGATGCCGAACAACCTGGAAAGACGGTTGGCGAGATCCACTGACCGCCGGGTGGCGTGCAGCAGGAGCGGAACAGGCCGCCGACTGCTTCCAGGATCTGGCCGTTCAGGCAGACATGCAGAGCGCGAAAAGTGCGCCGTGAGCGGAAATGGAGCAAACGTCGTCCACCTAGTTTGCGCTCTGCCTCAGACGGGTGGGCGGGGAGCGCGAGGGGCGGGTCAGGCCGCCCTCGCCTGGCCTCTGCCGGTTCGATAGCGGCCTGAGGGCATTCCGAACGCAAAAAAGCCGGGGCATTTCTGCCCCGACCTTGAATAGCGGGCCGTGCTTACTCAGCTGCCATTGCCACGCCTTCGCTTTCTAGCTTGACCCGCTCCCGCAACGCTGTGGGGAGCCAACCCTTGCCATCGAGTTCCTTCTCGGCCTGCAAGACGCCTTCGGGTTTCGGGGCGCGTTCCACCGCGCGGCCTCTTCCGGGCACGCTGCCTCGCGCATCACTCCGGCGATATCGGCTTTTGACAGCCGCGAGAGAAACGCTTCTTCCGGTGTCCACCACAGGCCCATGTCCAGCCCGACCGCCTCTGCCATCAGGTCGGCTTGGGCTATGCGCTCCCTGCCGGTTTCGTGTCGGCCGACCACGGCATTGAGATTGGCGGCGGCCAGCACCGCCAACAGGTCAAGCAAGACGTCCTGCGGCTGCGCCACTAGCCATGGCCACAGGTCGGCGGGGTTTCCGGGCAAGCGGTGTCCCCAACCTTCCACTACCTCGTTCCACCCGCTTAACGCCCGGCAAGCCTCCGGCTCCTTGATGGACGGTACCAGATTTCGGCGCTGGCCGAGGCCCATGGCCTCATCCATAACCTTGTGACCCGTAAAGCCGCGAAAGGGGCCCGATGCTGGCGGCCAATTCGGCCCTAGCCATCTCGGAATTGACGCGGCGGACGTTGGCCATGCTCGGCACCAGCTTGCCGAGCGGAATAGTGATCTCTGCGGTATTCATGGACTTGCTCCTTTGATTTCTCGTTTCAGGTTCCCCGTTCCCTTCGGGTTCAGGTCCCCTGAACCCCTGCCTCGCGGCGAGCAGCGGGGAGCGAGGGGGCAAGTCCCGGGGGCGGAGGGGTCCCCCCGGTCTGCACGGAGCGAAGCGAAGGAAGATGGGGGAAACCGCCCGCAGCGGCTTGCGGGGAGAGAGGGCCGCGCGCCTCTTTCCCCTTCACAGAGGAACCGTGCCGCCAGGCACATCTTTATCGGCGCAGCCGCGCCGCTAAGCGGCCCAACAAAGAAGGGCGTACAAAGCGGAAGCACCGAGATGCCTGCCAGTGGGACCAAGTCAGATCGGTGCTGGAGAAAGTTCGTGGCCCTGAGACCGGTTCAACAGGGCGGCCGAAGGAGCGTCAGCATAGCGCCGCCGCAGGCGGGACGCGGGACTGACCACCCCCGGCGAAGGGCGCCACCTCGAATTCGACTGCGCGTCGGGGCTAAGACTTGTCGGCGGAAGTGCCCGTCGCCTGCCGTCTTTCAGCGGCCACGGTGAGCCGCCCTCCGAAATCGACGCAGATCCCAATGGATCAACTATTCCTTGGCCTAAGACACCCAGCGGGTCCTTTTCATGAGCTTGTCGCGCTCCCCAACGATATGGTTGAAGAGTTCAAATTCCTCTTCTGTGAGCAGCGAGTTGTTGCCCCATTCTTCGTAGCGCGAACGGTCAGCGCGGCGTACTTTCGCTTGGAGTTCGCCATCGGCTATGGTGATGTAATTGCGAACGATCGCGAGGATCTCCCTGAGCGGGAACTCTCCACCAAACTCGATTCCGGCGCTTGTTGACCGCTTTTTTTCAAAGAGTGTTTTAGCCGCCGCAACGACGTGAAGACGTCGTTTTCGATGCGCCAGAATTGCCCAAGCCTTCTTCATCTTGATCCTGAAGGGCGGGTCGAAAATTCCTACGGTGACGTCCACATGCCGCGTCAAAAACATCGCTCCCATCGGAAGATAGATATTATCCAGCCTCATCTTGTCACGTGCCAAGCCGCCGCGACGTCGCTTTATCAACACCGACACAAGGTCACTTGTGAGTTTGCAGACCGTGATTAATCCGAACGTGAATGCTGACGCGGGCAACCAGTCACGTAATGCGGAGGGGACCGGAACGGGAAAAGCAGGAAATTTCCAAAGTACAAACGATGCCCCTGCCAAGCCTCCCAGAAGCCAAATTGGCAGGCTCCGCAGTGCGTCGAGGATCTTCTGAAGAGCGCCTATCCCTGTGTCTAGATCTGGTCCAGGCATCTTTGATCCATCTTCAGTTTCCAGCGACGCTTTATGTCCATCGGTGAAGCCACAAGCCAGAAATCAGTTACCGGTCGTCTTTCATGGCCCGAGCAAAGGCCTGTTGAGCCGCCGCCGGGTTGCTAATCACCATAGCCCGGGCCAATTCATAGAAACTTTCGTGATCGATCGTCAGTTCTATCCGACTTTCGCCCAAGCCCGATGCGACGAACGCTGACACAACCACATTCGAGCTGTGGGGAGTTCCATTGATCGCTCCCGGGCGACCCTGCGCGCTCCATCTGTCGTCAGCCCGCTTATAGCGATTAACTGTCATAGTCATTGGTTTCTGCCCTATTTGCCGCTTCCAGCATAGGCCGGTGCCGGCTTATCCACCCGGAAATGCCGGTCACGCTCGACCGGCAGGTCCAAGCTGCCGCGAAAAAGAAGGGCATACAAGGCAAAAGCACCGAAATGCCCGCGAGCCGGACCAAGTCCATCGGTTCTGGAGGAAGTTCGTGGCCCCGAGACCGGTTCAACAGAACGGCCCAAGGAGCGTCAGCATAGCGCCGCCACAGGTGGGACGCGGGAAGACCGCTGGTGGGGGCATGTATCAATTGATAACCCAGCGGTGACTTCCGATCCAGCATTCTTCCTAACCGCCTGACTCCGATTCAGCTGTTAAACAGCACAAAGTGAAGGTGATCCACCATCCAAAGAAGCGAAAGTAGAAGATAATATGATCGCAATGCTATTTTAAGACTGCGTCTACTTGATTGCCACCGGCAGGAGGTTTATTCGAGATAGCTCATATGTCGAGGCGCCGCGCGAAGAAATAATTGCGTAGGGGGAGCCGAGCGAGCGGTGGGAGGGGATATTGCGAAAGATGGGCTTAGCCGCGGTTGCCGTGGCTATTGCGTTGGCGTCTGCATGCGGAACAACAATGCAGTTCAGCAAGATCAAGCCGATCAGCCGTTCCAGCATTCAGGCAGTGCGGGCCGAGGTAAAGCGTCAACTGAGCATCTACAACGCATACCAGGAAGATGCCGTCCGCAAGCAATTGCGGGTTTCAAAACCGATGTTCTGCGGCAATGGCCTCGTCTCTTATGACGTGACCACCATGAAATTTGAGCACGTTACCACAACAGAGGGCACAATCTCGGCGGGCGTCAGCGCATCTAAGATCCCGGTCGGCACAGCCGCTACCCTCGATATTGGCGCAAGCCAGTCCCGAACAACAAGCGACAGTCAGACCCTGACGTTCACCGACGACGTCCAGCGTAGTCCTGCGTACGTCGGTTATTACGGAGGCTCAATGGATGATTCTCCGATAGCCAACGTCTTGGCGACAATGGCGGAGACCGCCATCGACGGTGCGAACCAGCCTACCAATATCTGCTTCAAGTCCAGGGCTGGAGATGGAAATAGCTACAAGATCGCCATTACTGTCACAGATGACGGCAAGGGCAACATTGGCGTCGGCTTGGCACCCGCTGCTTTGACCGCCAGCGGGGAGCTCAAGAGTACGACGGGAAACACCATCACCGTCAGCTTTGGCCCGCACGACTTTACTAAGCCGTTTGGCCGGCGACCGCCCGCTCCAGGTCCACGTGACTGCGCGGGAGCAGGTACGCACATGGAAACGTCGCTGATGTCAACGGACACTTGTCACGGAAAAGGTGGGAACAGGAAGGCTACCAAATAGGCGCCCTCGACGAAACCATCAACCATCTCCCTTAGGCTTGCACGCCCGGTTCAAACTCCACCCCGGGTGCCGTCACCACCACCACCTTTTTTCTGGCGCTCACACGAGGTTTCTTTTGGCCAAGGGCGCGATGCCTAGCCAAAGTTAGCTTCCGACAGAGCTGCCCACATCGATCAATGAGCACGTTCTTTCCAGATTGCTTCGTTAGTCGCATACCGCACGAAATAGATCGCCCTAGCTTCACGCCAACATCGCGTTCAGTGACGCGTCGCCCTCTTCAACGCCAGCGTTTATTCTAGTCCATATTGTCCCAGTTCGGGCCCCTGCCCCAACCGCAGATCAGCGCTCGGCATTTGCAGACCGACGAAGTCGGCCCCCATTGCCTGATAACGCCTACAGTCCTCATGAACGACGGATCGCTCAGGCCGTTCAAGCGGCAGGCTCCCGGCGATTTGCTTCAAGTCGGCGAGGACCGAAGCAATATGCGGCCAGGGAAAGTCTGTTGGATCGTCGATATCACGATCTGCGCCAGCGATGATTTCTAGCTTGGCGACAACGCCAAGAAGCGACCGCGCCTGTACGTGGGGGATTCTGTCTTGAAGCCTCAGGGCAGCAGTGGTGGCCTCGACTTCCGCTTGGCAGGCGATCGAATAGCCGATCTTCTTATCCATCGCGTCCGGGGCCGCAGCGTCGAGAACGTGTATCTCTAGACGCTGTTGAAGTCGGCAAAGGACATGCGAGACATGCTGTGCTCGCAACCAGCCTTGGAGCAGTGCAAGAGCCGGGTCCGCCTCATTGAAACGCTCTACCCTGTGGGCCATCTGCCGTTGCCCTCGCCCGTGCGTGACGGAAGGCAAAGTCGTGCTATTGTCGGAATCAGCCATGATCCGAGCTCCTCAACAGCTTTGGCGTGGCCAGGCCGGATTGGTGTTGCATCACCCATCCGGCCGCCAAGTGAAACCGAGACTACACACAGTGCATTATCTAAGCAACCAAAATCACCATAAAATGGTGATTTTATGAATCCGGTGCAGTGCCGCATGGCTCGGGCTGCATTAGGATGGGGTGTTTTAGACCTCTCAAAAGAAGCCAAAATATCCACCCAGACGATTGTTCGCTTCGAAAGAGGCGAGGCGTTGAAGCAATCGACTGTGGATCTGATAAGAAGCACGTTCGAGAGCGCCGGCATTGAATTCATTCCAGAGAATGGCGGCGGACCTGGTGTTCGTTTGTCTCGCAATCAGAACTGACGGCCTGTTCGCCATGCAACGGGATCAGCTACCCATCGATTAACATCGGATTCCCTCCATCCCGCACCGTTTAAGCTGATCTTGATCTGAGCTGGGAACGTGCCTTCGGCGATCTTGCGATAGATGGTTGAGCGGGACAGGCCGGTCCGGGCAATGACGGTCTTGAGGCGAACAATACGATCCGGCTCGGACATAACTGCCTGCGCCTCACTGGTTGTTGCTGATTTCTGCTGGGACAGACAGGACGAACCCATGCCGGAGGCAATCAAGTTTGTCGCCTCAGCCGCCTGCGGAGTGGAAACGGCGGCAAATCGGCATGCCTTAGATCCCAATCCCCCGCCCCTTGCCGATGCCATGGCTGAATGCCAGTTCCGCGCCCAGGCGACGACCCGAATCCACGTTGATGCCAAGCTCGCGTTTGCGGTTTGCCAGTAGGGATTCAAGTTGCGGATCGCGTTCGAGGCTCTTGGCCATATCGGACATGGCCAAGCGCGTTGACTTATAGCCCGACATGTCGCCGGCCTGATATTGCTCCCGTCCCATACGGTCGAGCTTTTGCCAACGTTCCACGAACCGGTCGGCGCGGCGGCCGGGATCGATGTCCATCCCGGTGCGGATTTCCGTCTCAAGCTGGAGAGCAAGCACGATGCGGTTGACCCGGCCGGCCCCCGCCTCACGAACCAGCTCGGGATTTTTCACATAAGCCGCTTCGGCATCGCGCCAGCCATGCGGCCGCACCTTCTCGAAAGCGCTCCGGGCATCCCTCAATTCGCGCATCTGGTCGGGACTGCCGTGCCCGTGAGCATTTCCAGTGCTGAGGATCGCGTCGATCGCGCGCGCGTGACGCACAAGCGCCTGGGTGCGGGCTCGGCGCATTTCTGCTTCCACGTCCACCGGCACATTCGTGTCGCGCGGAACTCCGGTGGCAAGATTTCCTCTGCCGGGCGTGGAGCCAGCATCTCCGATTTGCGCCCCAACATTCTCCCTTTCCGGCCTGTGCACACGTTCCTGGCCCGGCTCGGCGTCTCCGCGCGAGCGCAATCCGTCGAGCAGCCCGCCGATCCTGTCGCGCAGCTTCTCCGGGACGATCCGGCGCACGATCTCGACCACGCGCTGTCCGAACGTGATGCCGCGCCGCTCGGCGTAGCTCTGCGCGGGGTCGACCTGCTCGTAATCCGACGGCCTGTCCTTGGAGCGGTCCCGTGACAGCGTTCGGTCCAGCCGCTCCCGCGTACTGAAGTCGTCGCCGCCGTAATGCAGGTCCATCCTGTCTCGATGCCGAGACAGTGCGACGTAGCCGCCATGTGCATCCATGCCCGGCGTGGCTAGCACATGCGTGCGTTCAACGGTCATGCCCTGGGCCTTGTGGATGGTCGCGACATAGCCGTGGTCGATGTGCGCGTAGTCCTTCAGGTCAAAGCGCACAGACCTGCCGTCGTCGACGCGAACCGTCATGCTCTGTGTGCTGGCTTCCTCCACGATGCCCAGCGTGCCGTTCTTGACGCCGAGCCCGCGCTCGTTGCGCAGGAACATGACGCGGTCGCCGCTGGCGAAGGCCCTTGCACCGCGTTCCACATTCACCTCGACATCGTCGCCGAGATCGCCGGCAGCGCGCATGCGCTCGCGCGCCGCGTTGTTGAGCGCGCGCACCTCGTCGTTTGTGTGGGTGAGCATTATCCGGCTTGCCTCTGGATGCGCCTGCCTGTCGCGATCCCAGCGCTCGACGAGTTCACCTCGCGCTTCGCCGCGCGTTGCAGCCTGATGCACCATGCCTTGCGCGTCGTAGGCGCTGATCGCAGCGCCGATCCTGCCGGTTGCCAGATCACGCGTGGCATCACGCTGCCACCCCTGGCGCTGCCGACGCACCTGGCCGATTTCGACGCCGCCGTGTCGCTCGTGGATAGAGCGGAATGCAGCGCCGGCTTCGATCGCCTGTAGCTGCTGCGGATCGCCGACGAGGACGACCTTTGCGCCAACGTCCGCCGCATGGGAGAGCACGCGCTCCAACTGGCGCGTGCCGACCATGCCGGCCTCATCGATCACCAGAACATCGCGCGTGGTGAGCAGATCCCTGCCCTGCCCCCAGCTATGCTCCATACTGGCGATGGTGCGTGACGGGATGCCTGAACCGCCTTCCAGATTCTCAGCGGCGATGCCGGAAAGTGCGGCGCCTCGAACCTCATAGCCCGCCGCTGCCCATGCCTGGCGCGCAACGCCCAGCATGGCGCTCTTGCCCGTTCCGGCAAAGCCGACAACGACACCAAGACCCGCGACCATCGGTGATATGCGCAAGCGCATCGGCCTGCTCGCCTGACAGGATAAGCCCGCGTTGCGCAGCCCGCGCCAGAGCTGCCTCGCGATGTGCGTCACTCACCGCGTGGCGCTGGTCCAAATCGATACGCTCCGCCGCGCGGTGAAGGCGCTGTTCGGTTTCGATCATCTGCCGGGTGGTGAAGCAATCTTCGCCGCGTCCGTCCTTGCCGAGCTCGATCAGATCAGGCGCCTTGCTGATGGCTCCCACCACCTCGTTGAACTGCTCCACTCCATCGCTGTGGCGATGCGAGAACTTCGCCATGTCTTTTCGGGTAAAGGTCGATTGCTGATGGGTGATGGCATCGAGCGCCACGGATGGATCGGCAATGATGCGCGCGCCATTGTTGCGCGCGATCTCGCGATGCAGTTCGGCGCGATCTGCTTCACTATCGCCAGCAGCAACGCCACTGCCCTCGATGCGCTGAGCAGGAGCACCAATCTGCGTTTGCGGCTCCAGCGCAATGCCCTGCGCTTCCAGACTGCGATGATCGATGCGGGCGTCGATGTCGAGTTCGGCCAGACGCTCATTGGCAAGCTCCGTCCATCGCTCGCGCCAGCGCTCGACCAGCTGGGTAGCATTCCAGTCTCGAACCTTTGCCCCAAAACCATTCTCGTCCACGGACCGCATGGTGAGCATGACATGGGGCATGAGGTCTTGGACTGCCATCCTCGCCCCTGTCCCAATGCACATTGAGATCAGCGACCATGCCCTTGCTGACAAACTCGACTTGTACAAAGTCGCGCCCCAGTTCAATGCCTTGCGCCTGACTGAGTTCACGCGGCAGGGCAAACTCCACCTCGCGGGCAAGCTGCGCGTCCTTGCGCACCTCGAACGCTTCAACGTCGTTCCACAGCCGTTCGCGGTCGCGCCAGACTTCTGGTGCATCCTCCGGCAACATCACCTCGGAATGGACGACACCGCGTTTGGCCGAGAAGTCATGAGTTCGCTCGATCCGCTCGTCGCGCAACCGCGAAGCCGAGCGGTACGCGGCTGACGCCACAGCGCTTGAGCCAGCTTTGCGGCCAAAGGCGTTCGCCGACAATGGCGCCAAGGTTCATATTTGCGATGTCGACGAGCGGGCGCTGGGCGAAGTCACCAAGACATATCCTCAGATCGCCGTCAGACGGCTCGATCTGACGGATGAGGAGGCCATCGACCACTGGTTTGATGATGCGTTGGGCGACCTGAACGGCCTTGATGTCCTGGTCAACAACGCTGGCACCAAAGGGCCGACTGGCTACGTCGAAGACATCAGGCTCGACGACTGGCGCGCATGCCTGAGCGTCTGTCTCGATTCGCATTTCCTCTGCGCCAGACGCGCCACACCCGCCATGAAGGCCCAACGTTCGGGAAGCATCATCAATATCTCCTCGACCGCCGGGCTCTACGGCTATGGCCTTCGCACGCCTTACGCCGCAGCCAAATGGGCGGTCATCGGGTTTACCAAATCCCTTGCCGTCGAGCTGGGTCCTTACGGCGTGCGTGCCAATGCAATCTGCCCGGGCTCCGTCGATGGCGCTCGCATGCAGCACGTGATGAAGGCCGAAGCCGAAAGCCGCGGCGTCTCGCTCGATCTCGTTCAGAAGGACTATGTCCAGTCACAGTCGATCAAACGCTTCGCGAGGCCTGAAGAGATCGCCGATATGTGCCTCTTCCTCGCCTCGCCCGCCGCCAAGATGGTGAGCGGCCAGGCAATCGCCGTCGACGGGCACACCGAGACGTTCCACATCGGGAGCTGACATGCCGACGGGCAACTTAGAATGGCAGATCTGTGCTCCAACGCGCGACCGGCTGGGCGAGAGCATCTTGTGGCATCCGGTGGAGGAAGCTCTTTACTGGATCGATTTTTACGGCCCACTCGTGCATCGCCAAAAGGGGGGCAGCGGCGTGGTCGAAAGCTGGAAGATCGATCTCGGGGAAACGATCGGGTCGCTCGTCCTTGCCGACAAGGGCCGCCTCCTTCTCGCCGTTGATCACGGCCTACACCTTCTCGATACCAGCACCGGCAAAACACGCTTCTTCGCCGATCCCAAAAACGGGAAAAAGAATCTGGCTTACAACGACGGCAAGGTCGACCGTGCCGGACGCTACTGGATCGGAACCTATGATCTCTCCGAGAGGGAGCCCGGCGCGGCTTTCTATCGGATGGGATCGGACGGCACGGCGGAAGTGGCCGACAAAGGTTTTGTCATCTGCAATGGCCCGGCCTTCGCACCCGACAATCGCATGCTCTACTTCAGTGACACGGTCGGCCACCGCATTCTCTCTTACGACCTCGACCGGAACGGGAAAATATCCGGCCGGCGGGTCTTCTTCACCTTTGCAAACAATGACGGGATGCCAGACGGCCTCGCGGTCGATAGCGCGGGCAATGTCTGGTGCGCACTCTATGGCGGCAGCAAAGTCGTGTGCATTGACGCTCGGGGAACGCTTCGAAGGTCGCTCTATCTGCCGGCTGCTTTCGTAACCAGCCTCTGTTTCGGCGGACCGGAACTGAAGACACTGTGTGTGACGACAGGTTGGAACGGCAGTACGACGGATTTGAGCGGTGCTGTTTTCATGCGGCCAGTCGATACTCCTGGACTGCCGGAATCCGTCATTGCTCTCTAGAGCGCCGGCAGTCACCGGCACGCAGCGGCAGGTTAGGAATCCGTGATTGATCGGGCCTTAAGAGTATTGACCAAATGCGATCATTCCCAAGCGTGGAAGATCACAGGTGGTCACTCGATACACACCCCATTTAACGGCCCCAGCTGTCGCTCATCGCCATCCAAGTATCTCATAGATATTCTGTTTCTTATCATAGTCTTTTGATCCACAATGATCTCGCTCGAGACCTCACGGTCACTGCGGATCACGACCGGTCACCCTTGGATTTAATTTCCACGTGAAATTAGAGGTTTCACTTTGGTCCGTCCAACCTCCGGGCAACGGATGATAGCAAGCAATATGGGCAGTTGTCCGGCGAGGACGTTGTTGGAGGCAAGACACACGCCCTTCCCTGCCCCACAATGAAGCGCGATTTCGCGCCTCAACCTCCCAAACGCCGAATATCGGCAACCGCCGCTCGCTGAAAGCGCCAGGAACGGCCCACTGGCCTGCGATCGGGATGACTGAAATGGGCCGTGTATGGACGGCTCTCCGTTGGCAAGGGCCTATTTGAGCTTTTTGCAGTGGCTGGTTGGTGCGGCCATGTATCCGACCTGTAGACGCGGCCTTTCACGTGCCGCTGGCCATAATGCCATTCGCGCGGCTCAGGTCCCGATCGGAAGCTCGCACTCGAAGTGCACGGCCCAAGTGGGTTTTCCTGATCCGGCGGTATCAACCGGCTTTGTGCATTAGCTCCTGTCCGCCCTTTCCAACCTCGTCGGCGTCGCTCGCCTTGTTTCGTTCTATGCGATGACCGGCTCCCTGTAGCGCTCGCCGGTGGTCATTAGTGCCCAGCCCATCCGGGCGGTTTTGTTGGCGAGTGCGACCGCCGCAATCTTGGGCGTTCGCCTGGCCATCAGCTGAACTGGCCATGGTCGCCTGGTTCCGTTCCGCTCGGCATAGCGGATGACCGCCATAGCGCCGACCACGAGCATCTGGCGCAGTAGCGATTGCCGGCTTTCGAAATGCTGCCGAGCTTCTCCTTGCCTCCACTTGAATTTTGCTTCGGCACTAGCCCGATCCAGGCTGAGAGGCAGCGCCCCGACTTGAACGCATGCGCATCGGCGACGGTGGCCACGAAGGCACTTGCCAGCAGCGGGCCGACGCCCGGGATCTCCATCAACCTGCGACCAAGCTCGGTCTCTCGCGCACTCGCCCGGACCCATCGATCATTCTCGAGTATCTGCGCCTTCACGACCATGAGCCGCGCCTCGAGCATCTGCAGGCAGAGCCGTGCGTCAGCTGGCACCCTCGGGTCGTTCTCGTCGTTGATGACGGCAAGAAGCTGCTCGATCCCGCCCCGCCCGATCGGCGCCACGATACCGAACTACGAGAGATGCGCCCGCAACGCGTTCGATAGCACGCTGGCGGTTGAGCATCAACCGAACCCGGTGCAACATCATCACACTCTGCTGCTCGGGCGACTTCACCGGCACGAAGCGCATGGTCGGTCGGGTCACCGCCTCGCAGATCGCCTCTGCATCTGCAGCGTCGTTCTTCTGCCGCTTCAGATATGGCTTCACATACTGTGCCGGCAGTAGCCGCACATCATGGCCACGTGCAGTAAGTTCTCTCGCCCAATAATGCGAGGAACTGCAGGCTTCGATCCCGACCAGGCATCCCGGTAAACTCTCGAAAAATGCCAGCACGCGCCCACGGGTCAGCTTCCTGCGAACGACAACTCGCCCGCCGCGCCCACGCCGTGGACTTGAAACACTGACTTCGCAATATCCAGACCAATCGTCGTAACGTTGTCCGTCTCAGCTCTCCTCCAGCTCTAGCCCCGCGATTGTACCGCGAGGCGGAGGAGAGCCGTCCACAGCATCAGAAGCAGACGGTCCGGTTCTGGGACGAACTAGCCAGAAAAAGGTGCCATTCCGCCGGCGCCCCATCTTGGCCGCAACGACGTTGCTTGCATTACCTGAAAACAGACACTCGACTGCGGCGCCGCGTTGGCCGCCTTGCGCCAGCACCTGCCTCTTGACGCTTCCGGCCGCGCTCCTACCAATCGGTCATCATACGTGTGGCCGAAGGTGGGTGACGAGGCGTGGCAAATCCCGCCTGACGGTGTGTGTTGGTCTTGGCGAATACCGCTCTGAGTTGGGTGCGCGCGCGGTTTCGCGGCTGATGGCGAGTGCAATTGCCTGCCATCGCCCGACGCAAGGCGCGCGGCCAGCCTGGCCTCAGCTGCCGTCAAGCCAAATGCAGGGCGCAAGCGCAGTGCATCCGGACGCTCCGAGACCTCAGGTCGGTCAGGAGGAGGACGGCGCAGCCGGCCGTGAACAGGTCACGGGCTTCCTGCTCGCCTTTGGCCTTGCCGTGTTCCTTGGCCTGCCGTGCGGAGACATCGGTCTGCTCGGCTATCTTCAGCGCTTCCTTGTCCGAAATGCTGTGGTCCTTGGATGGTGTGTTGGCCATTCGAACGATTGCTGCCAATTGCAGACTTTCGCGGGGTCGTTTGTTCAGGCGCAGATCTTATGGAACGGCTAAATAAGACGGTAAATCAACTGCTCAGCGGACACACTATGATAGATCGGTATCACGCCCTGTTCCGGCGCCAACCCGCTTCGCCGTGGCCTCGACCAGTCGTAAGCATCCGTCTAGTCCGTTCCGCACGGCTTTCGTATCACCGCGTCTGACCCAGTCTAGCCAGAGACCGTCCAAGGTAGCCATGATCGTGTCCACCAGCAGATCGATCTCTGCCTCGTCGGCTCCGCTGCCTGCGGCGTTACCGACCAATACTGCCAAGCCTTGACGGTAGCGCTGGTAGAACTGTCGCTCGGAGGTTGCGATGTCCTCATCCGTCAAAGCCGCTGACCAGAGGTCCACTCGGACGCGGACGTAATCCCGTTTCAGAAACGGCTCACTGAAGCCAGTCTCAAGGAAGGCACGAAGTTTCCCAAGCGGTTCCTTCGGAGAGCGGTCTAGATCCTGCTGTGACGCGTCGTAGAGAAGGCGAGACGCTAGCCGATAGGTCTCGAGCAGGACTTCCTTCATATCCTTGAAATTGTAGGTGATATGCCCCAACGAAATGTGCGAGCGCTCGGCAATCCGCCTCGCCGTCAAATTGGCATAGCCTGCTTCCTGGATACATTCGAACGCCGCGTCGATGATTTCGGCACGACGCTCTTCTGCGGTCCGAAAGACCCTCGGCCTGCGCTTATTCTTCTGCGTGATATCGTTTTCCAATGCCACTAAACGAACTTTAAAAACCAGCGATCATTGCTGAACTTTAACCTGACTGCAGCGGCTTGACAACCAATCGGTACGTTTGTACAAATGGACTGTACGTCTGTACAAACATCTGCCTTTAAGAGAAATTCACCGTCCGGCATGGAGCTATGCGCCCGATGATGCAACATCCTTTTGATTCCCGTGGATTGACCGGCGTCTCGCGCCGAATAGTGCTCAAAAGCATGCTGGCGGCCGGTGCCGCTGGCATCCTATCTACCCTTCCATCAGTTTCTCGCGCTACGCCCGTCAAAGGCGGAACGCTCACATTCGGTCTCGCCGGTGCCAATACCACCGACACGCTCGACCCTGGCCTGATGTGGGACGACTTCATGATGGTGCTGACCCTAGGTCTGCGCAACAACCTCGTGGAGCTGGATGCGAACGGCAAGGCCGTGGGTGAGCTCGCCGAATCGTGGGACGTATCGACGGACGCCAAGACCTGGATTTTCCATCTCCGCAAGGGCGTCGAGTTTCACAATGGCAAGTCGCTGACGGCGCCCGATGTGATCGCCTCGATCAATCACCATCGGGGTGCCAAGTCGACTTCGCTGGTAAAGAGTGTTTTTGACCAGATCAGTGACATCAAAGCCGACGACGCCCAGACCGTGCGTATCGTTCTTGCCGCGGGCAACGTGGATCTTCCCGTGCTGCTGACCGACTATCATATGGGCATCATGCCTGCGAACCCTGATGGGACGCCAGACTGGCAATCGGGTCTCGGCACCGGCGGGTACAAGCTTGGCGTGTTTGAACCTGGGGTCCGCGCCGAGGGGACGCGTTTCGCCAATTACTGGAAATCCGATCGGGCGCATGTCGACAGCTTTAAATTGATCGCGATCAACGATGCGACCGCAAGGCAGGCAGCACTGCTAAGCGGCCAAATTCAAGCAATGAATCGCGCCGATACGAAAACCCTGGGTTTCCTGAAGAAGAACGACCAGATCCGGGTGATCGAGGCCGAAGGTTACCTGCATGCGACGTTCCCGATGATGGTAGACGTCGCTCCCTTCAACGACAAAAACGTCCGCCTTGCTCTCAAGTACGCCATCGACCGCGACAAGCTGGTGAACGCGATCCTGCAGGGCCATGGCACAGTAGGCAACGATCATCCGATCCCAGCCAGCCAGCACTATTTCAATCGCGAACTGCCACAGCGGAAGTACGACCCGGATAAAGCCAAGTATCACATCAAACAGGCAGGGCTTGATCGCCTCGCAGTCAACCTTAGCTCATCCGACGCGGCGTTCGCGGGAGCGGTTGACGCTGCCGCCTTGTTCCAGGAGTCTGCCAAGGCCGCCGGCGTTGATCTCAACGTCATCCGCGAGCCAAGCGATGGCTATTGGAGCAGCGTTTGGGCGAAAAAGCCATTCACAGCCTGCTATTGGTCCGGCAAGCCGGCTCCCGACAGCCAGTTCTCCCTGGTGTATGCGAAGGACGCGTCCTTCGGCGACACCCATTGGAATAATGAACGTTTCAATTCGCTCCTTCTCCAGGCACGGGCAGAGTTCGACGACAAGAAGCGCGCCGAAATGTACGGCGAAATGCAAGCCCTGCTCAGTGACGACGGTGGCACCATAGTGCCGATGTTCATGAATTACATCATGGGCGTCAGGAACAACGTTGGCACTCCCGAGAAGATCGCGCCGGACATGTCTCTCGACGGCATGCGGGCTCTCGAGCGGTGGTGGGTCGTCTAGGCCCGCTTCTTTTCAATCCCATAAGCCCTTGGGGAGGTAATCGTGATCGAGTCTGACTGGACTGATGCGCAGGAATGCGACCGGCGTGTTTTCCGAAACATATTGGGGAGCTTTATGACTGGCGTGACGGTCATTGCAGCCCGTGACGCGTTAGGCGGCGCGCGGGCGTTCACGGCAAACTCCTTCACGTCCGTATCGCTTGATCCGCCCCTGATCCTGGTCTGCCTGGCGAAGTCGGCCTCCAGCCTGGACGTCTTTGCCAAGGCACAACACTTCAGTGTCAACATTCTCAGCGAGCGGCAGAAGGAGGTCGCTACGGCATTTGCCTCACGCGGCCCGGCCAAGGACGAAGCCTTGGCCGGGCTCGAGGGCGCAAATCCTCCGTTCCTGGAGGCGAGTTTGAGCACGCTATGTTGCACGTATCACAACATGGTCGACGCAGGCGATCACGTCATACTCATCGGCCAAGTGGTACGCTTCAGAAGCGGCCCCGGACAGCCGCTCGGCTATTTTCGGGGGAATTATGTGAAATTCGGGCTAGGCGTCGGTACGCTGGAGGAGCTCGCCTCGGCCGTCAGTGTTGGTGGGTTGTTGGAGCAGGATGGCAGGGTCGTTCTTATGCGCCGCCCAGCTTCTGATCGCTGGGAGGTTCCTACCATCCCCCTGCGGCCCGGCGAGGGCCATACCACTGCGATCCGCGCCCTGTTTTCCCGGCTCGGGGTCTCGGCTGCATCATCTTTCCTCTATTCAATCTTCAAGGAAGAAGAAGAGCTCCAGACCACCATGATCTTCTCTGTCGATGCGGTCGAACCTGCCATCGACGCTGTGCTTTCCGACGGAACAGAGGTCAGAGCGTTTTCCGAACAAGAAAAGCCATGGAACCTCGTTGACGGACTAATGATGCAAGGCATGCTCGTCCGCTTTTTCCGAGAGCGAGCTTCGGGAAACTTTGGCCTTTATTTCGACACAGCTGACGGCGGGCGGATTGCGCCGATCGGCGGGAAGGCACGGCACTGGACCGAATGGTTGCCCGCGCAATCCTACAGCCCGTCACGGCAAACTGCCTGAAGAACACCGGAGCGATTAGTCATGAATTTCAACCACTTTCTATCCAGTCACCTCCTTGACCCAGCTTGCGGCGCAAGAAGGCTCTATGGGGAGATGGTCGAGCAGGCCGTGGCGGCCGAACGGCTCGGCTACAGCGGGGTCGCGATACCCGAACACCATCTGATCAATATCCTGCTGGTCCCCTCGCCGTTGCAACTCGCGGTGCGAATTGCCGCGGTCACCCAGAGAATCGAGATCGTCACTTCCATCGCGGTGCTGCCAATCCGTGACATGCGCATTTTTGCCGGTGAGGTGTCGCAGGCCAGCGCCCTCTGCGAAGGACGGCTTGTGCTTGGCGTGGGGCGGGGCGCGTTCGCCTACGAAGTTGGCCGCCTAGGTGTGCCGATCGAAACCACCAAGCACAAGTTCGCCGAGTCCTTGGCTGTGCTCGAAGCATTGCTCACGCGCGAGGAAGTTTCCTGGAATGGCGACTACTACAACTTCGACCCGATCACAGTGATGCCGCGTCCTGAGCGACCAATTCCGCTGATGCTTGCCGTTATGGTGCCTGACGGCATCTACGAGTCGGCACGCAAAGGCTATTGGGTGCAAACAACTCCGCTCCAGGCCTCGCACGGTGTCCTCCTCGAACAGGTCAATGCTTTCAAGCGGGGTGCTGCGGAGGCTCGCCACACCGGTGCTTCCCCCCGACTGTCCCTGCAACGCGGGCTTTATTGCGCCCGCAATGCTCAGGACGCAAAGGAACAGCTGGACCGCGCGTTTCGCTACTACGAGCGATTCGATAACATTTTTACCGGGCCAGGTATCGTCGACAGGGGAATCGTCCGTCCTCTAGCTGCCAAATACAGCCGCGAGGACCTCGCAGAAAGCCTGATTATTTGCGAAGCCTCGGAAATGGTTGATCGCTTGGCCGCCTATGCAGAGGCCGGCATTCACGAGGTCCTTGCAACATCCAACTTCGGCCAGCCGCAAGCAGAGACGCTTGATATGATGGAGCGTTTTTCTGCTGAAGTCATGCCGCACTTCACCACCGCCCGCATGCGGACGGTGGCCTAATCCTCATCCAAAAACCAGCGTGGAGACCACCTATGCCTATGATCAGAATTGAAATGTTTCCCGGCCGCAACGCAGACCAGAAGCAACGCTTTGCCAAGTCCATCACTGATGCCTTCGTCGAAACCTGCGGCGGCACCGCCGCTTCGGTTCACGTCGTTTTTGCCGATATAGCCAAGGAAGACTGGGCCGTCGCTGGTGAACTTTGCTCGAATCGAGCCGCTGCTGCGACTCCAGCAGAGAAATAGGGAGACGATCGTGGCAATTGACTGCGCCTATTCCATTGCGGGTCACGGACCCGCACTGTTTTTAATCCACGGTATCGGTGCCAGGAGGGCCGGCTGGAACCAGCTGGTCGACAGCCTAATATCTGATTTTACATGCATCACCTACGACCTGCGGGGCCACGGCGAATCACCATTGCCGAAGGAGCATTTCGGCCTCGATGACCTTGTTGACGACCTTGAGGCACTGCGTGCGAGGCTTGGCATCGAGCAGGCGCACTTTGCAGGTCATTCGCTGGGCGGTATGATCGGGCCGGCGTACACCCGCCGCTTCCCGGACAGGGTGTTGTCATTAGGGCTGCTCTCAACGGCAGCATTTCGGACCGAGGACGACATTGCCAAAGTCAAGGCGGTGGTCGCCGCCATGCGCGAGCGTGGCATTCGCCAGGTGCTGGATACTCTAACCGCGCGCTGGTTTACGGATGATTTTGTAGCCAAACATCGGGAGGTGATCGAGACCCGCAAGAGGCAGGTGGTTGCCACCGATCCTGACGTGTTCCTCAACGTATTCGACATTTATGCCGAGACCGAGATGGCGCCGTGGTTGCACGAAATCAATGCGCGGTCTTTGGTGCTCACCGGCGAGCTGGACGGGGGCTGCAACCCACGCCTGAATCGCCAGATCGCTGACGCGCTACCCGATGCCGAGTTGGTGATCCTGGACGGCCTCAAACACGCGATCCTGATTGAGGCATCGGATCGAGTCCTGCCTCCCGTCCGGCAATTTCTATTAGCGCGCGCGGCCTCCGATGCGACCTCCCGACCAGGCTAGGTGCTGGTCTCTCTTCCCAGATATCAACCAAAACCCGAGCTGGCTCGGCAATTCCCATGGAACCCATATGGCATCGCATGTTGACCGTGGCGGCGGCTACCCGGCCCTAACCAATCTGTTCATAGACGGGCAGTGGCGGTCCGGTAATGCTGGAAAAACCATTCCTGTAGAAAATCCTGCAAATCATGATTTTCTGGGAGCTGTAGCATCCGCCACTCTGGAAGACCTCAATGAGGCCTTGGCCGCGGCGCAGCGCGGCTTCTTCGTCTGGAGCAAGACGTCGGCTTTCGAGCGGTCGAAACTTATGCGGCGGGCAGCAGATCTTGTGCGCGACCGCCGAGAGTCAATTGCCGGACTCTTAACCCTTGAGCAGGGCAAGCCTCTCGCTGAATCAATTGGAGAGGTCGGCTTCGCGCCAGATATTATCGATTGGTTCGCCGAGGAGGCGCGGCGAACCTATGGCCAGGTCATTCCGGCCCGCGCTGATAATATCAGGCAGATGACGGTTAAAGAGCCCGTCGGCCCCGTCGCCGCCTTTACACCGTGGAACTTTCCCATCAACCAGGTCGTGCGCAAGCTCTCAGCCGCTCTGGCGGCTGGTTGTTCGATCATCTTGAAAGCACCGGAGGAGACACCTGCGTCGCCGGCAGAGCTCATTCGGGCCTTTGACGACGCGGGCATCCCCAAGGGCGTTATAAATCTTGTCTATGGGGATCCGGGCGCGATTTCGAGTTATCTTATTGCCCACCCGGTCATCCGGAAAGTTTCGTTTACTGGTTCTACGGCAGTGGGAAAACAGCTCGCCGGTTTGGCCGGGCTGCACATGAAGCGCGCGACGATGGAGCTTGGTGGTCATGCTCCGGTGATCGTCGACGACAGCGCTGACATCAGCGCTGCTGTCAGGACCCTGGCGTTCTCGAAATTCCGTAATGCCGGCCAGGTCTGCGTCTCGCCGACCCGGTTTCTGGTTCATGAGCGGGTCTACGACAAATTCGTTCACGGCTTTATTAACGCCGCCCAGGTGATCAAAGTTGGCGATGGGCTTGCTGAAGGCACAAGCATGGGCCCCCTCGCCAATGCCCGGAGGCTAGCCGCGCTTGAGGAATATATTTCGGACGCCGTCGAGCACGGGGCTGAGCTGAGAACCGGTGGAAGACGCATTGGCAACAAAGGTTATTTCTTCGAGCCGACCGTACTCACCGACGTGCCGCTTGATGCAAGAGTGATGAACGAGGAGCCGTTCGGTCCTGTCGCGCTGATCAATCGCTTTTCGCACATTGACGATGCCATCCAAGAAGCAAATCGCCTCCCCTTTGGCCTTGCTTCCTTTGCATTCACCGCATCACTCGAGACGGCACAGGACCTGTCGCGCCGCCTTGAGGCAGGTATGGTTACAATCAACCATAACGGTCTAAGCCTGCCCGAGGTGCCGTTCGGCGGGATAAAGGACTCGGGCTTCGGCACTGAAGGTGGGTCGGAGGCAATCGAGGCCTACCTCAACACGAAGTTTGTCACGCTCGTGTAGAACGGCGATACGCTCTCTCGAAGTGCTGGGGCGCAGCCTGAAGGATAAGCTGCCCAAGCCCCCCTCGCCTGGACCGGATCAACACGCCCTGTCCTTCATCGCCGCTTCAGCTCCATCGCAAAGACATGACAGGCTCCAGAGATGTCTTCACCCATTCTGAAACTCATTGCCCAGCGCGTTGCGCTGGGCATTCTCCTCTTGTTGGCCGTTTCGGTCCTGATCTTCGCCGGCACCCAGATCCTGCCCGGCGATGTCGCGCAAGCCATTCTCGGACAGTCGGTGACGCCGGAGTCGCTCGCCAATCTGCGCGAGCAGCTCGGCCTCAACGATCCGGCCTATATCAGGTATTTCCGCTGGCTCGGCGGTGTGCTGACCGGCGATCTCGGCACGGCGATGTCGAGCGGGCAGGATATCGCCACGTCGATCAAGGGACGGCTGTGGAACACGCTGTTCCTCGCCTTCTGGGCGGCGATCGTGGCCGTGCCGCTGGCCATCATCCTCGGCCTGATCGCCGTGCGTTACCGCAATGGCTGGGTCGACAAGCTGATCTCCGGACTGGCGCTCGCCTCGACGTCGTTTCCCGAATTCTTCATCGGCTATGTGCTGGTCTATTTCTTCGCTGTGAAATGGCAGATATTCCGCGGCATTTCGACCGTCTATGACGGCATGCCGTTCGGCGAGCGCATGCAGGCGATCGCTCTGCCGGCCACCGCGCTGACGCTTGTGGTGCTGGCGCATATGATGCGCATGACCCGCGCGGCCATCCTCAACGTCATGCAGTCGGCCTATGTCGAGACGGCGGAACTGAAGGGCCTGTCGGCCTTCAACGTCATCCGCAGGCATGCCTTCCCCAATGCGATCGCGCCGATCATCAACGTCGTCATGCTCAACCTCGCCTACCTCATCGTCGGCGTCGTCGTGGTCGAGGTGATCTTCGTCTATCCCGGCATGGGACAGTATCTGGTCGACCACGTCACCAAGCGGGACGTGCCGGTGGTGCAGGCGGTCGGCCTGATCTTCGCCGCCGTCTATATCAGCCTGAACATCATTGCGGACATAGCGGCCATCGTCGCCAATCCGCGTCTCAGACACCCGAAATAGGGGGCGG
>NZ_JAMYMR010000034.1:0-61682 GCF_040318635.1 Mesorhizobium sp. M1066 | reverse complement strand
CGCACTCGTCACCTCCAAATCCCTTCGGAGCCAATGAATCACGGTCAGAGCCTTGCAGCGAGCGCCTTTTTCAACAGCCTGCTAGATGGCAACGAGGCTTATGCCGCCCGTGCATCGCAGCTAAGTATGCATGAGGGGTCGTCCCTTCAAAATACTTGATACATTTGCGCTTGCGTAGCTCCTTGCATGCGCTCGATGCCAGGAGGAGGCCTCTGTTCTAAACGCTCGCATCGATGCAACGCCGTTGACACCATCATCGCGGCGACCGCTTTGCCGCGGCCGCCGCAGCCCCTTTCGAGCATGACGATCATGCCGGCGCCATCGCAGTGATGCACTTGCAAATTCAGAGATGCATTCTGGCCAAATGCTAGGTGCCCAGCATATGTCCGGCATCCCGCAACGCCGCTACGAAGAGACGGGCATTGCCGTTGGCATCCATCTTGGCCTGCATCGACAGGGGCATCCTGTGCCAGCTCTTCAAGGCCGCAATGTAATGTGAGAACATACCGTTAACGATGCAATAGTGGGTAACTAGGCCGTGTCCGTCTAACGCCAGCACGCCGAATTGGCCGCCGTGATATCGGATGGCTGAGACCCGCTGGACCTGCGCGTCACCGTCGATCCGCACGTCGAAAAGCATGATGCCGCGGCTCCTGGTGGCTATCTCGGCGGCTTTTTCAGCGAAGCTCAACGAGAGCGAGCGGACGCTTTCGACTGCCATCTGTAAAACCATCAAGTTCAGTTCATCCACTGCCATACGGTACCTGTGCGCAAGACATGGGTGATTGCAATCGACCACACCGCTTGTTCACAGATGTCGGCTCACGACCGGTTATTCAGGGTTCGCCGGTCATCCATTGAGGGCGTGCTCATCAAAATGATCCTGAAGTGGAATGCGCTGCATCTACGAAACGCGAGGAGCAGGCCAGCCAAAGCTGTCGCGACAATTGATCTCATAATCCATCCCGATATCTGGATTTCGGCATCGCTGAACATCCCTGATAAGTGAGCTGTTTGCGGCAAGCCCATCTCGGCTTTGTACCCCGTTGAAATGGCGTCGCTCGGCGCTCGGGACTGCCGGGCTCTGCTCGTCGAGAACTTTGTCCCCGAGAAGCGTTCGACTTTGAGCATTCCGCTCAAGGGTGACGTCTCGCCAGTCCGTGTCCTTGCAGCTCACCGCGAAGGCTTTTTGCGCATCGCACGCAAGCGCACGAATTGGTCTCCGTTCACTTCACAAAATGGTTTTCCTGAAGTACTGGAGCGCAGAGAAATCTCCGGTCGCAGCCTACCCGGTTAAAACAAGGACCCAACGATGAAGACTCTCGTGGTCTGCTCCGGCGGATTGGATTCCGTTACTCTTGCCCACAAGGTGGCAGCGGAGCACCAGCTTGCCGGCCTGCTATCGTTCGATTACGGCCAACGGCATAGGAAGGAATTGGGCTTCGCCACCCTTTGCGCGGAGCGCCTGAGTGTTCCGCAGCGAATCATCGATATCCACGAGATCGGCGGCGGCCTTTCCGGCTCCGCGCTGACCGACAATGTGGACGTGCCCGACGGGCACTATGCCGAAGACACGATGAAGATAACGGTGGTGCCCAACCGGAACGCCATCATGTTGGCCATTGCCTTCGGCCTCGCCGCAGCGCAAGACGCTGACGCAGTGGCGACGGCCGTGCATGGTGGGGATCACGTTGTCTATCCCGATTGCCGTCCGGCCTTCATCGACGCTTTCCAGATGATGCAGGACCACGCGCTCGACGGCTACGCGCAGATTCGCCTTTATGCACCCTATGTGAACCTGACGAAGGCGGACATTGTTACGGATGGAGCCACATACGGCACGCCGTTTGCGCAGACCTGGTCCTGTTACAAGGGCGCCGAGCGTCATTGCGGGAGGTGCGGGACCTGCGTCGAGCGGCGTGAGGCGTTTCACATCGCTGGGCACCCGGACCCAACCGAGTATGAGGACTCCGACTTCTGGCTCGGAGCGCTGCGAAGGACCACCGCGTAATGTTCCGCATCACCAAGGAATTCCACTTCTCAGCCTCGCATCAGCTCACCTCATTGCCACCCGATCACCAATGCGCGCGCCTGCACGGACATAACTACATCGTCGAAGTGGAGCTTTCAGCGGATGGACTGGACGATCACGGCTTCGTGCGCGATTACCACGACTTGGCGCCATTCAAACGCTACATCGACGAGAGCTTCGACCACCGACATCTCAACGACGTGCTGGGACACGAGCAAGTCACGGCGGAATATCTGGCCAGACATTTCTACGACTGGTGCAAGGCACGCCTGAGCGAAACCGCGGCCGTGCGGGTGAGCGAAACGCCGAAAACCTGGGCGGAATACCGGCCATGACGAATACTCATCCCGCAATCCGCGTTAGCGAGATTTTCGGGCCGACGATCCAGGGCGAGGGCGTGCTCATAGGTTTGCCGACGATCTTCGTCAGAACCGGCGGGTGTGACTATCGCTGTTCCTGGTGCGACAGCCTCCATGCTGTGGACAATCAATTCCGCCATGAATGGGAGATGATGTCCGTTGGCGCGGTGTGGAAAAATGTGCTTGCCCTTTCCGGTGGCCGCCCGCTGATGGTGTCGCTATCAGGCGGCAATCCGGCCATCCAGCCGCTCGGCGCGCTCATCGACCGGGGCCATGGTGACGGTTACCGTTTTGCCCTGGAAACCCAAGGGTCGCTTGCCAGGGACTGGTTTGCGCGGCTTGACGTGCTGATCCTCAGCCCAAAGCCGCCGTCAAGCCAAATGACGACAGATTGGGCCGCTGTCGAGGCGTGCCTCCAGGCGGCACAAGGCAAGCCCCAAGTCGTGCTCAAGCTCATTGTTTTCGACGAAAGGGACTACACCTACGCGAAAGACGCGGCTGCGCAATTTCCGCAACTTCCGATCTATCTGCAGCCCGGCAATCACACGCCGCCACACCCCACAAATGATGACGCGCCTGTCGACCTTGACGGAATATTGAAGCGCATGGAGTGGCTGGTTGACAGCGTGACCCGCGACAGATGGTTCGAGGCCCGCGTGCTACCGCAGCTGCACGTTGTGCTCTGGGGTAACAAGAGAGCCGTCTAAGCTAGGCCCTTTCCACTGGAACTGCGCCGGCAGAATTCGGGTGAACGGGTGGTTCAGGTCGAAGGGAGCTGTCGCCGACAACCATGATCTGACAGGCAGGGCTCGAGCGGACGATATCGTCGCTGCGCCAAGACGCGTCTGGTCCGCTCCGAATCTTGTCTCGATACGACTGTCGCCGATCAACAAACGTACCGCGGTCCATGATCCACTGAGAGGCATGACCGTTCCTCTGAGTGCTCAGACTGCCGCCGAGTGCCTGGCCGTTCCAGCTTCGAAATATTTGTCGAACCTGGCCGCGATGCTTCGGACGAAAGGGCGACTTTCAGCCGGCACAACGAATCTGTCGCCATCAAGTTCAAGCAATCGAACCGGATCGTGGAGGGCCATGGAACTTGACTGAAGGAGGAGCCTCTGGCCGGCCTCGCCGAAGCGTTCCACCAGATCGATGGCCGAGAAGGCGAAGTCGCACATCAAACGTTCGATGATCCAGCCGCGAACGCGGTCGTCGTTGGAAAGTGCGATACCCCGAACAGCGGCCAGCCCGCCGTCATCAACCGTGCATCGATATTCGCTGGTCGAAGGCATGTTCTGCGCATAGCCCTGCCGAAACTGGCTGATGGACGATGGGCCTAGCCCAATCAAGGTTTCGCAGCAATCGTCGGTGTAACCCTGAAAGTTCCGGTGCAGTGTTCCGGCGCGGGCGGCAAGGGCCAGGGCATCGCCGGGTTTGGCGAAATGGTCGAGGCCGATTGCTTCGTACCCCTGGTCCACGATCGCCCGCGCCGCCAGTTGCGATTGAGCAAATCTCTCCGCGGGACCGGGCAGCCATGCCTCGTCTATCATCGTCTGATGTTTCTTGGACCACGGCACATGGGCGTAGCCAAAAAGCGCTATCCTGTCCGGCTCCAGGGTCAGTGCCTGCGCGACCGTTGAGGAAACGCTCGCCTTGGTCTGGTGCGGCAGGCCGTAGAGCAGGTCTAGATTGACCGATTCGACGCCGCGCGAACGAACACCGTCGACTACCGCTTTGGTCTGCAAAAAGCTCTGCTCGCGGTTGATTGCCTTCTGAACCTTCGGATCGAAGTCCTGGACGCCGAGGCTCGCACGAGTCATGCCGATTTCGGCAAGCGCATCGAGGCGGGCTTCATCCATATCGTTGGGTTCGATTTCAACGCTGATCTTGGCGCCGGGAAGAAAGCCGAAGCTGTTGCGCAGGGCGGTTCCCAGCGCCACCATATCTTCGGGTTTGAGCATGGTCGGCGAACCGCCACCGAAATGGACGGCACGGACGCGACCCTTGCCTGCGACAAGACTGGCGACGGTGGCGATCTCGGCATGCAGTGAGCGCAGATATGTGGTCACCGGTTCGTAATGGCGTGTCTGCTTGGTATGGCAGGCACAGAACCAGCAAAGCTTGTCGCAGTAAGGGATGTGCAGATAGAGCGAGATCTCGTCACCACCGCCGAGCGCTTGCAGCCAGCCACGACAAACGGCAGCATCAACGCCTGGATGGAAATGCGGCGCGGTCGGATAACTGGTATAGCGCGGGACGTTCTCGCCAAATCTGGCAACTAGCTTTTGTCGCATGTCGTGGTCCACCGTGTTTGCGTCGCCCGAACTGTGGATGCTTGGATGAGCCTAAGCCCTGATTTCGATCAACCTTCAGCACGGACAAACTGCCGCAAGGATTTTTCTACCGTGGATGCTATCCTGCCCGCACGGACCGGTAGAGCGATCGAATGACATTACGGCAGGATATTCACAGTTCCGGCATCCCCGTTCCTTGCCTGTCTTGCGAGGCACGGCGCCGCGGTGTCTGTGGCGCGCTCGAGCCAGACGATTTGGCTCAGCTCGCCAAGACGTCGTCGCGGCACAATATCGAGCCGGGGGTCGAACTGATCGGCGACGCCGAGGCGGTCGACTGTTATTCAAACGTGCTTTCAGGCGTGGTGAAGCTCACGAAGAGCCTTTCGGACGGCCGCCAGCAGATCGTCGGTCTCCAGTTCGCGCCGGATTTTCTAGGACGGCCCTTCAAGATGAAAAGTGCGATCAATGCGGAAGCGGCAACAGCTGTCTCGCTATGCTCGTTTCCGAGAGCGGCCATCGAACGGATGATGAAGCAGTCACCCGAATTTGTGCATCGCCTGCTCAAGCAGGCGCTGAACGAACTTGACGAGGCCCGCGAATGGATGGTGACTCTGGGGCGCAAGACCGCACCAGAGAAGGTGGCGAGCTTTCTCCTCATGATTGCCCGGAACATCGACTCCAATGTTGACCCGGCGGCTATGTCGGCGTGCTTCGAGCTGCCGATGACGCGTGCCGACATCTCTGATTTCCTTGGAATCACAAACGAGACCGTGAGCCGTCAGCTGACCAGCCTGAGAATGGACGGCGTGATTCGGATCGAGAACAACCGCCGCGTCACCGTGGACAGCATGAGCCGGCTGGAACGGCGCTGCGGCGGCCGAGGCGCAATAGCCGTTTGAATGACACGAAGCTGCATGGCCCACGCCACTTACTTCATTCGGGGCAGGGCATGCTCGCGTTGGGCTCAGAAGACATCGCGTAGCGACAGTTTCGGCTCGTCGGCGAAGCATCCACACTTGGCCGAAGTCAATATGCCTCATACGCAGGCGAAAATCGCCGTCTCCCCAAACTATAAATGTCGCGAAGGCAGCGCAACGCTGGCGCTGGCTGTTCCAAGGCATTGAAACGATCGACATTCGGTAAGGCATCGGCCTGCTTACCAGCGTCAAGGTGCGCTTCCCCACACGCCCGCGGTCGCCTCCTACCCGGGCCCCGACTGGGGACGCCGGGCCTGTCCATAAACCGTCGGCCGGTGCTGCACTTCCCCATTCGACACAGTCTGATCGCACCGAACTCGATGCTGCTCGAAGCAAAATGGTGCGGCTCTGACATGGATCAGGGCGAGCAGGCGACGGCTGCGCAATAAGGCACCGCGGTTTGGCATCCGCCGGAATTGGAAATCGGGGCTTGCGATGAAATTCGGCAAAGAAATCGTGCTTCTAAGCCTGTTCGCATTCGCGGCTTTGGTGGCCGCTGGCGCTGGGGTGGATGAACCCTTTCGCCAGCATATGTGGGTCTTGTTCTTCGCCTTGGCTGGCTTCACTGCGATCCTGTTGCGCAACACTGAGTTCAAGCCTGCCGCGCCGATCGACCCGTCCGCTTACATGGACGGGCCAATCCGCTTTGGCGCCATCGCCACCATGTTCTGGGGTGTCATCGGCATGCTTGTCGGCGTGGTCATCGCGCTGCAGCTTGCCTATCCCGATCTCAACATCCAGCCCTGGTTCAACTTTGGCCGTTTGCGGCCACTGCATACGTCGGGAGTCGTCTTCGCCTTCGGCGGCAACGCGCTGCTTTGCACGTCTCTCTATGTCGTGCAACGCACCTGCCGCGCCCGGCTGTTCGGCGGCGATCTCGGCTGGTTCGTGTTCTGGGGCTACCAGCTCTTCATCGTCATGGCCGCAACCGGATACCTGCTCGGCATCACCGAGAGCCGCGAATACGCCGAGCCCGAATGGTATGTGGACATCTGGCTGACCATCGTCTGGGTCGCCTATCTCATCCTGTTCCTCGGCACGATCCTGAAGCGCAAGGAACCCCACATCTACGTCGCCAACTGGTTCTACCTGTCCTTCATCGTCACCATCGCGATGCTGCATGTGGTCAACAACCTCTCCATGCCCGCCTCCTTCCTGGGCTCGAAGAGCTATTCGGCTTTCTCCGGGGTCCAGGACGCTCTGACGCAATGGTGGTATGGCCACAACGCCGTGGGCTTCTTTCTGACCGCCGGCTTTCTCGGCATGATGTATTATTTCGTACCCAAGCAGGCGAACCGGCCGGTCTATTCCTACCGGCTGTCGATCGTCCATTTCTGGGCAATCATCTTTCTCTACATCTGGGCTGGACCCCATCATTTGCACTACACCGCCTTGCCCGACTGGGCGCAGACGCTGGGCATGGTGTTCTCGATCATGCTGTGGATGCCGTCATGGGGCGGCATGATCAATGGCCTGATGACGCTGTCGGGCGCCTGGGACAAGCTCCGCACCGATCCGATCATCCGCATGATGGTGATGGCCATCGCCTTCTACGGCATGTCCACCTTCGAGGGCCCGATGATGTCGATCAAGACGGTCAATTCTCTATCGCACTATACCGACTGGACCATCGGGCACGTCCATTCGGGCGCACTCGGCTGGGTTGGCATGATCTCGTTCGGCGCGATCTACTTTATGGTGCCGAAGCTCTGGAACCGTGAACGGCTCTATTCGCTGCGCCTCGTTACCTGGCACTTCTGGCTGGCGACGCTTGGCATCGTTGTCTACGCCGCTGTCATGTGGGTGTCCGGCATCATGCAGGGCCTGATGTGGCGCGAATACGACGAGCAGGGCTTCCTGGTCTACTCCTTCGCCGAAACCGTGGCCGCCATGCACCCCTACTATGTGATGCGCGCCATCGGTGGGGCCATGTACCTCTCCGGCGCCCTGATCATGGCCTGGAACGTCGCCATGACCATCCTTGGCTACCGGCGCGAGGAGGATCCGATGCCAGGCTCCGTTCCCGCCCTCCAGCTTGCGCGATGATGAGACAGAAAATGAGGTTGATGAACAGACACGCGGTCATCGAGAAGAACGCTACACTTCTTCTCGTTGGCTCCCTTCTGGTCGTGACAATCGGCGGCATCGTCGAGATCGCGCCGCTCTTCTATCTCGACAACACGATCGAGAAGGTCGAAGGCATGCGGCCCTACTCGCCGCTCGAACTCGTCGGGCGCAACATCTATGTGCGTGAGGGATGCTATCTCTGCCATAGCCAGATGATCCGCCCGTTCCGTGACGAGGTCGAGCGCTATGGGCATTACAGCCTGGCGGCCGAGTCGATGTATGATCATCCCTTCCAGTGGGGATCGAAGCGCACCGGACCGGACCTCGCTCGGGTTGGCGATCGCTACTCAAATCTTTGGCATGTCGAGCACCTCACGGACCCTCGTTCCGTGGTGCCGGAATCCATCATGCCGAGCTATGGCTTTCTGAAGGATACGCCGATCGCGGTGAAGGATTTCTCGACGCATCTGGTTGCCAACAGGCGCGTCGGCGTCCCCTACTCCGACGACATGGTCGCTAACGCCAATGCCGATTTGATGGCGCAGGCTGATCCCAATGCCGACACGTCCGGCCTCGAGGCCCGCTACCCCAAGGCCAGGATCGGCGATTTCGACGGTGATCCGCAGCAAGTCACCGAAATGGACGCCCTGGTTTCTTATCTCCAGATGCTCGGCACGCTTGTCGATTTCAAGAACTACGATGAGACCGCCGGCTACCGCTGAGGACAATGGCGATGACGTACAATTTCATGCGGGAGTTTGCCGACAGCTGGGGCCTGCTTGCCATGGCTCTTTTCTTCATCGGATCCGTTGCCTTTGCACTTCGCCCCGGCAGCCGCAGACAAGCCGGCGAAGCAGCTCAAATTCCTCTGAAGGAGGACTGATCATGAGCAGCGATCACATTGACGAGGTTTCCGGCATCTCGACGACCGGTCATGAGTGGGACGGCATTCGCGAGCTCAACAACCCGCTCCCGCGCTGGTGGGTCATCACCTTCTACATGACCATAGTCTGGGCGATCGGTTACACAATTGCCTACCCGGCATGGCCGCTGTTGCACTCCGCGACAAAGGGCGTACTTGGCTATTCGAGCCGCAACGAAGTCAAGAACGAGTTGTCCGCGGCCGAAGCGGCAAAGGGCAAATATGTCGCCGCAATAGAGTCGAAAAGTGTTTCGGAGATTGCTGCGGATGACACGCTGCGCGAATTCGCCGTCGCTGCCGGCGCCGCCGCGTTCAAGGTCAATTGCGTGCAGTGCCACGGTTCCGGCGCCCAGGGGTCCAAGGGATTTCCGAACCTAAATGACGACGACTGGCTGTGGGGCGGCGAGGTGGACCAGATCCAGCAGACGATCGCTCATGGCATCCGCTTCGCCTCCGACCCGGCTACGCGCCTTTCGGAAATGCCGGCCTTTGGCGACATCATCACCGCCGATCAGATCAAACAGGTCAGCACCTACGTTGCCAGCCTGTCCGGCACTGTCGGCGATCAATCGTTGGTCGCGCCCGGCGCCAAGGTCTTCGCCGAAAATTGCGTGGCCTGTCACGGCGACAATGCAAAAGGCAACAAGGAACTCGGCGCTCCAGATCTGACCGACGCCATCTGGCTCTACGGGTCAGGCGAAGCGGCCATCGCCGCCCAGGTCACCGCGCCGAAACAGGGCGTGATGCCGGCCTGGGGCGCGCGCCTCGGCGAGACCAAGGTCAAGGAACTGGCGGTCTACATCCATTCGCTTGGCGGCGGAGAATAGGAGCAGAAGCCTATTCTCGTCCTCCCCCTCCCGCCAAGCGACGAGGCCCGGCGCAAGCCGGGCCTCGGCATCATCCAGAACCGATGAGTCGGCTTCCGGCGAAATCGTCGCTGGTGACTGGAGCTTCTCGTGCTTGATAACACGCAAATAGAAAGGATCGAACCCACGCCGGTCAACTCCGCCAAGGTGCGTCAGCCAATGTACGCCGCGCGCAAGAAGATCTTCCCGAAGCGGGCCTCGGGCAGCTTTCGCCAGTTCAAATGGCTGGTGATGGCGGTCACGCTCGGCATCTACTATCTGACGCCGTGGCTGCGCTGGGATCGGGGCTCGTTTAGCGCGGACCAGGCCGTGCTGCTCGACGTCGCCAACCGGCGTTTCTACTTTTTCTTCATCGAGATATGGCCGCAGGAATTCTATTATGTGGCAGGCCTTCTGGTCATGGCCGGCGTCGGTCTTTTCCTGATCACGTCGACTGTTGGCCGTGCCTGGTGCGGCTATACGTGCCCGCAGACCGTATGGGTCGATCTGTTCCTGGTCGTCGAGCGGGCCATCGAGGGTGACCGCAATGCGCGCATCAAGCTCGACGCCGGTCCCTGGACCAGCCGCAAACTCGTGCTGCGGGTGTCGAAACACGCCGTCTGGCTGATCATAGGCGCGCTGACGGGCGGCGCGTGGATCTTTTATTTCGGTGACGCGCCCAGCCTGCTTGGCGAACTCTTCACCGGCACGGCAGCCCCCGTCGCCTACATCACCGTCGCCGTGCTGACGGCAACGACCTACACGTTCGGCGGGCTGATGCGCGAGCAGGTCTGCACCTATATGTGCCCATGGCCGCGCATCCAGGCAGCGATGCTCGACGAAAGTTCGCTCACCGTCACCTACAATGACTGGCGCGGCGAACCGCGTTCGCGTCATGCGAAGAAGGTGCAAGCTGCAGGGCAGTCCGTCGGCGACTGCGTCGACTGCAATGCCTGTGTCGCGGTCTGCCCGATGGGGATCGACATTCGCGACGGCCAGCAGCTCGAATGCATCACCTGCGCGCTTTGCATCGATGCCTGCGACGGCGTCATGGACAAGCTCGGCAGGGAGCGTGGGCTGATTTCCTACGCGACGCTCTCCGACTACAACGCCAACATGATGCTGGCGACTGCAGGCGGGTCCAGCTCAGTCAACCCGTCGCTGGTCAGGACTGCTGGTGGCCTGTTCTCCGACAAGGTGGCGCATTTCCATGTCAGCAAGATCTTCCGGCCACGCACTTATGTCTACATGGGTTTGTGGTCGCTGATCGGTCTCGGCCTGCTCTATTCGCTGCTGACGCGCGACCGGCTCGAAATCAATGTCCTGCACGACCGCAATCCACAATTCGTGACGCTCTCCGACGGCTCGATCCGCAACGGCTACACCGTCAAGCTGCTCAACATGATCCCCGAGCCGAGGACGATCGTCGTAACCATGCAGGGCCTTGAAGGCGCTGACATGGTCGTCGTCGGCGACGACATCCCCGCAGGCCGTTCCTTCGCCATTCCGGTCGAACCCGACCGCCTGAAAATGCTGAGGGTCTTCGTTCGCCAGCCGGCGGACCAGATCCGCGCTCCGGCACAGACCTTCAAGTTCCGCGTCGAGGACAGAGCCAGCTTCGAGTCGAACGAGTACACCGCCACCTTCAACGCGCCGGAGACTGCCAGATGAGCGCCAGAACACAAAAAACCCGCGAATTCACCGGCAGGCACATGTTGGCCATCATCCTGGCCTTTTTCGGTGTGGTCATCGCGGTCAATCTGACCATGGCGACGCTTGCCAACACGAGCTGGACCGGCCTGGTCGTCGAAAACACCTATGTGGCGAGCCAGCAGTTCAACAGGAAGGCCGAGGAAGGGCGGGCGCAGGCAGCCCTCGGCTGGACCGGCAAGCTGACCATCGCATCGGGTGAAGTCCGCTACGGCCTCATCGACGCCGCCGGCAAACCGGTTCCCTTGCATGGCGTGAAGGCGCTGTTTCGCCATCCCGCTTACGAAAAAGAGGATGAATCCATCAAGCTCGTCCTCGCCTCGGGTCAGGAATTCGCCGCCCAGCATTTGCCGAAGGATGGTGTCTGGATCGTCGAAGTCGACGCCGATGCCGGCCTGGATAAACCGTATCGCGACGTCCGCAGGATCATGATTTCCAATGGAGCGCTGCAATGAGTTGTTGTGCACCGGGCGCCGAAATGGCGCTTGATCTGGTCAACGCCGGATCGGTCCTGCCGTCCAGCCAGGAGATCAGGCTGGCGAGCCGATCGCTTGGCGATGATCTCCGCCAGACCGATCTTTCGGTCCCCACGGTTCATTGCGCGGCCTGCATCCAGGCGATCGAGACAGCACTGGGAAAGCTCGATCAAGTGGAGAGCGCTCGTGTCAACCTGTCGACGAAGCGGGTCGCGGTCCGCTGGCGTGGAAACCAGGTACCACCATTCGTCGCCGCGCTGGGACGGCTGGGCTACGAGGCGCATCTGTTCGACCCCGAGGTCGACAACAAGGACAAGACGCTTTCGGAGCTGATCCGCGCCGTTGCTGTCGCCGGCTTTGCGGCGGGCAACATCATGCTGCTTTCGGTCTCTGTCTGGTCCGGTGCTGAAGGCGCTACCCGCGACCTGTTCCACTGGGTCTCGGCGCTTATCGCCATCCCGCCACTGGCCTTCGCCGGCGGCATCTTCTTCCGCTCGGCCTGGAATGCGCTGCGTCACGGCCGCATGAACATGGATGTGCCGATCGCGGTCGGGGTGTCGCTGGCCTACGCCATGAGCCTCTATGAGACGATCAACCATGGCGACCACGCTTATTTCGATGCATCGGTGTCGCTGCTGTTCTTCCTGTTGATCGGCCGCACGTTGGATCACGTCATGCGCGAACGTGCCCGGACCGCCGTGAAAGGCCTGTCCCAGTTGGCCGCACGTGGCGCCATGGTGCTGCGCGGCGATGGTGCACGCGACTATCTGCCGGTTGGCGAGATCGAACTTGGCATGCTGCTGTTGATCGCTGCCGGCGAGAGAATCCCCGTCGACGGCAAAATCTTTCAAGGGGCATCGGATCTGGACTGTTCGCTTGTCTCGGGCGAGAGCACGCCCCGAAACGTGGCGCCAGGCGAAGCCGTGCAGGCTGGTGTCCTCAACCTAACCGGCCCGCTGACGATTGAGGCCACAGCCGCCGCGAAGGATTCGTTCCTGGCGGAAATGGTACGCCTGATGGAAGCCGCCGAAGGTGGTCGCGCACGCTACCGCCGGATCGCCGATCGCGTTTCAGCGCTCTATGCTCCGGTGGTGCATCTCACCGCCTTCGTGACCTTCCTTGGCTGGATGGCGGCGACCGGCGACTGGCACCGGGCAATAACCATCGCCATTGCCGTTCTGATCATCACTTGCCCATGCGCGCTCGGCCTCGCCGTACCGATCGTCCAGGTGGTCGCCGCGCGGCGCCTGTTCGAGAACGGCATCATGGTCAAGGACGGTTCGGCCATGGAGCGCCTGGCGACGATCGATACAGCTGTATTCGACAAGACCGGAACGCTCACGCTCGGAAAACCGCGGCTCGTCAATGCATCGTCGCTCGATCCGGCCATGCTGGCAATCGCAGCCGACATGGCAGCGCATTCGCGCCACCCGTTTTCAAAGGCCATAGCCGGCTTTGCCGCGCCTGGCGGGCAGCACAAATTCGATGCGGTAACCGAGCAGCCGGGATTCGGCATCGAAGCCGCTGCCGCCGGTAGCACCTGGCGGCTGGGTCGACGCGGAGGATGGAAAGCCCGCACCGGCCGCGAAGGCAGACATGGCTATGGCGGGACGGTTCTGACGAAAGACGGGATCATTGTCGCGACCTTCGATTTCGAGGATGCGCTGCGCGTCGACGCCAGGGCAGCCATCGATCAACTGCACAACGCTGGTATGTGCGTGGAGATGCTGTCGGGCGACACCGCGAAAGCCTGCGCCGAGGTTGCGGACGGGCTTGGTGTCGATGATTTCGTTCCCGGCCTGCTGCCGTCCGGCAAGGTTGAACGCATCGAGAGGCTGGCGAGGGACGGGCACAAGGTTCTGATGGTTGGCGACGGGCTCAACGATACGCCGGCGCTGAGCGCTGCGCATGTCTCGATCGCACCCGCCACCGCCGCCGACATTGGCCGCAATGCAGCCGACTTCGTTTTCCTGCGCGAAAGCCTCTTGGCGGTCCCGCTGGCTGTTGACGTATCGCGCAAGGCGGGAAGCCTGATCCGACAGAACATAACAATTGCGATCGTTTATAATGCTGTTGCCGTGCCGATCGCCATTCTGGGCCATGTTACGCCTCTTATCGCCGCGGTCGCGATGTCAGCCTCGTCATTGCTCGTGGTTGGAAATGCCATGCGTCTGCAAGGCTTCGCAACGGGTGCGTCGTCCGCGATTGCGCGGCAAGACAGGCCCGCGCGGGCCGGCGCCTTGGCTCAATCGTCATGACGACGCTCGTCTACCTCATCCCCGTAGCGCTATTCCTTGGCGCACTCGGCCTGTCCGGCTTCCTTTGGGCGTTGAGAAGCGGCCAGTACGAGGATCTCGATGGCGCGGCGGAGCGCATTCTCATCGACAGCGACGACGGCGCGGAGAATGCCACTCGTTCCAAGTGACTCAGATCAACGCGCCGCGGGTCGGGATGTCCTATCGTCGTCCGACGAAAGATCAGGAGGGTGAGGATGCAAGCCGAATCCTTAATGACAAAGCCAGTCATCACGACGCATGCGAACGCGACGATCGCCGAAGCGGTCATGCTTTCAAGCAAAGTCAGCTGCCTGCCAGTAACGACCAGCGACGGCACCTTGGTTGGCATTGTAAGCAAAAGCGACTTCTTGCGCCGAGAGGAACTCGGAACCCAGCGTGTGCGTCCGCGATGGCTGGAGCTTGATCTTGGCCCGGGCACAACCGCCAATGACTATGTGTGCGCTCGAATGGACGGATCATCCATCAGGTGATGACCACACACCTCATCTCGGCGCCTCCTGTCGACCTCATGATGCAACACCGCATCAACAATGTGCCGATTGTCGATCGGGAAAGGGTCGTCGGCATCATCACGCGAACTGATTTGCTGCTTGTCCTGATCCGCCATGCCGAAACAGGGAACCACGCCACCCGATGACGAACTGATCCGCAAGGCTATCCTTGCCGAACTGCAGCCACAAACCTGGAGCGGTGGGACTTGATCGATGTGAGGGTCAGCGACGGCCTTGTCGAACTGAAGGGGGCGATTGTCGACGAGCGTCAGCGGAAGGCAGCGATCGTTGCGGCTGAGAAGGTTGCCGGCGTCGGGCAAGTCAAGGACCGCCTCCTCCTCAGAACGGATCCGTTCTCAGTGATGGTTTCATAGCTGCGAAAAAAGCGGGGACGCCAAGCAGAGTCCCTTTGGTTTGCTCCCTTCCCACATCATTTGGACATGAGGCCGTCGGCGAGTTCCTTCGGCGTCTAGCGCGTTATGGTCGGAGAGCACGCTGTCGGCAGCAAG
Source organism: Mesorhizobium sp. M1066 (assembly GCF_040318635.1). Lineage (NCBI taxonomy): Bacteria > Pseudomonadati > Pseudomonadota > Alphaproteobacteria > Hyphomicrobiales > Phyllobacteriaceae > Mesorhizobium > Mesorhizobium sp. M1066. Next base: position 46,703 of record NZ_JAMYMR010000034.1, on the reverse strand, counting down.
ACGCCCGTCCTGACGGAAATGCGGTGGCCGCTGCCTGTTTTGGTGGGGCTTGGACCGGGGCTTCCTGTGGATATTGAAGAGCGGCCAATACGAAGATCTCGACGGCTCCGCCGAGCGGGTCCTTATCGATCGGGAAGAGCCGCGAGGCTGAACCGGTTGGCGGCGCCAACGACTGTGCGGATGCTGGTCGTCAGTCGACCGAATCTTTGCTGGCGATTGCCCGCGTCATGACGATATCGGCGCGGTGCGAAGAACGGATCAGCCACAATGCGTTGCCGAACCTTTGGCCAGGAGGGGCACGCGATTGGGAAGCCGACCATTCAGAATGCCCAGACATGGAGACGTTTTCACGGCAATCGACCACTCGACCGTGAACCCGCCGCTGACGGGTTTGTCGAGCCTGGTTGATCCAGATCAGCGTTATCTCTTCATCGGCATGGTTTCATTGACCAGGCTTCCAAGGGAGAACGCATGTCTATCGAGTTGGGGAGATGAGCGGCAAACCGTGGGTGATTGCGATGCTTCAAGAGCGCTTCGTGTCGAAGATAGCCGCTATGGCGGCACGCTGATGGCCGGCTATGTCGACAAATTCGACATCATTGTCGTCGGAGCTGGTCCGGTCGGACTTGCCTTCGCAGCATCGCTCGCCTGGAGCCGACTCAAGGTGGCAGTGGTTGAACGGCAGTCGCTCGACAGCCTGGCGAATCCGGCTTTCGACGGTCGCGAGATCGCGCTGACCCACGCATCAGTGAGAATCCTTCGCGAGCTCGGCGCCTGGGATGCCATCCCCGCATCGGACAAATCACCGCTTCATGGCGCGCGCGTGCTCAACGGATCCAGCCCTTTCGCCCTGAGCTTCGATGCTCCCAGCGGATCTGGGGAACCACTCGGATTTCTGGTCCCAAATTGTCGGATCCGCGATGCCCTGTTCAAAATTGTCCACTTCCAGGATCATGCCCGGCTGCTGTGCGGCAACTCGGTCGTCAATGCAACAAATAGCGAAGACGAGGCGGTCATAACGCTTTCTGATGGCAGGCAATTGGCCGCTCGGCTGCTCGTAGCAGCGGATTCGCGTTTGTCCCCGATGCGCGACCTGCTCGGCATTGGCGCCAACATCCATCCGCTTGGCCACTCCATGCTGATTTGCCGAGTGAGGCACGAGCGCGTCCATCACCAGATCGCGGTCGAATGGTTCGACCACCATCAGACCATAGCGATGTTGCCGCTCATGCAAGGCGTGTCGTCGCTGCTTCTGACTTTGCGCTCAAGCGAGGCCGACAGACTGTTTGCTCTCGACGACGAATTGTTCCGCATGGAATTGATGAACCGGTGTCGAGGACGCCTCGGGCAGATGACCCTGGCAAGCACCCGCCATGCCTATCCGCTGGTCACGACCTGGGCGCACAAGTTCTCGGCTCCGAGTGCGGCACTGATCGGCGATGCTGCCATCGGCATGCACCCGGTGACCGCGCATGGCTTCAACATCGGCCTCGGCGGCCAGAAGCAACTCGCTCATAAAATACTGACAGCATGTCGCGCCCGCCGCGACATTGCCGATCCCGACATGCTCGGCAGATACGAAAGCCGGCTGCGGCTGTCGGCGGGGCCGCTCTATCATGCCACCAACATGCTTGTCGGTCTCTACTCAAGCGAGCACCCGGCGGCACGGCTTGCAAGACATGCTGCGCTCCGCTTTGCCCAACATCTTCCCTTTGTCCGCCATGGCATTTCGACCATGCTCAGGCGGTGAATCGCACAGAGCGCTGCCGCTCTGGAACGCTGTCTCGGCGAGGCTTCCTTGTCTTGCTGGCGCGCGTCGTCGCGGGGCAAGGCTGTCTCCTGGTGACGTTGCCGATCATGGCATGATTCGGATCAAGGCACGCGCGCGGGCGAAGCCTTGATGATTCGGCAATGCTAAGCCAAAGGTGTGACCCGCAGCATGGTGAGCGCACTGGTTACCCTCGCTGGGCAGTTAACCCGTCCTTCAGTGGGCTTGCATAGGTTTGGTCCTCGCGAACAACGACGCAAGCAAGCTGGTCCATTCATGGCACCCCTAAAGGAAGAAGAATCGCTGGAGGCCAAAATCCGTCAGGATCAGCTTGCTGACCTGAGGGCCGGGCTCTTCGTGTCGATGCCGATAAGCGCGATCCTGTCAGGCCTGATTTGCGCGGTGCAGGCCCTTTCTGGCGGCGGCTTTGCCGCTGCAAGCTGGTTCCTGGTCGTCAATGCGCTAAATGCCGCCCGGCTTGCACTCGCCCGTTTTCAGCTAAAGGAAACGGGGCGCCATCAGGATTTGCTTGGCGTTTTGCCGCGCCTTCGCATGTTTGGCGTCCTTGCCCTTCTGGCAGGGTTTGCCTGGCCTTCCCGGCCGTGCTGACTGTTGGATACACAACACCACAAGCACCGATGCATCTGGTCATACTGGCGGGCATTTCAGCTGGTGCGGTTACATATGGCAGTTCGTATGCCGCGGCGGCGACCAGCTTCATCACACCTCCACTCCTCATCACGGTGGCGTGCCTTTTGGCGAAAGGCAATTTTGAACGCTACATTCTGGCTTTCACCGTTCTGCTCTTCATGGGCGGCTTGGTCCGAGCTTCGTTTGTTGGGCAGGCGCGCTTCCGCGAAGCAAGCCGCCTGAGACATGAGGCAGAGCGATTTGCGTCGGAAATGGAGCGCAACTCCAGGGAGGACCATCTGACCGCCCTTCTCAACAGGCGGGGCCTTGAACACGCCATCGGTCGGTTCAAGACCGCGGATGGCCCCTTCGTGGCAATGCTGATTGATCTGGACGGCTTCAAATCTGTCAACGACACCTACGGTCACAGGACCGGTGATGAACTGCTTGTCATGATCGCCCGCCGCATAGAGCAGGAAGCACCCGAAGGCTCAACGCTCGCTCGTATCGGCGGCGATGAATTCGTGCTGGTTTTTCCCTCAACGAGAGCTTCGCTTTCTGCCAGTGATCTCGCCTCCAATATCATAGCCAAAATTGCTCGCCCCTATATCGAGGTCGCGTCCGTTCGGGTCGGGGCATCGATAGGGATATACTTGGCGCAGACGCCGAGCCTGACTGAAATGTTGTTGCGGGCGGATATCGCCCTGTATACGGCCAAGCGCCATGGCAGGAACGAATTTTGCCTGTTCGATGCCGAACTCGACAGGGAACTGCAACGTCGCCAGTCGATCGAACGGGATCTTCATTCGGCGATAAAGACGGGAAGATTGCAACCTTGGTTCCAGCCGATCGTGAAACTCGAAACCGAGACCGTGGTCGGTTTTGAAGCCTTGCTGAGATGGTCCCATCCGACGCATGGTGCCATCTCTCCACCCGAAATCATCACGGCCGCACGCGAAACCGGAATGCTTCAGCTGCTGACGCAAACCGTATTCGCCGACTGTTGTGCTTTTATCGACGGCTTGGTGAAAGCTGACTGTCGTGACATTCGTGTGGCGATGAATGTTTCCCCTCGCGAACTGGAAGCCGGCGATATCGACGACATGGTTCTGGAGGGTCTGGCGGCAAGAGGCCTGCCTGCGACGATGTTCGAAATCGAGATTACCGAAGAATCGCCGGTGGACCCGGACAGAGTGGATGAAAAGCTCGGACGGCTTTCACATGCCGGTATTTCCATCGCGCTCGATGACTTCGGCACCGGGTTTTCTACCTTGGCATCTCTCAAGGACCGTCGGATACGCAAGGTGAAAATAGACCAGGGCTTCATTCGCGGCCTGGCCAAGTCCCGAGAGGACCGACTGCTTGTCAAATCGGTCATCGAACTCGGTGACATGCTCGGGATCGAGGTCATGGCCGAGGGCGTCGAAACAGAGGCGGATCGGCAAACCCTGCACAAGCTTGGCTGCCGAACCGCTCAGGGCTTCCTCTTCTCCAAGGCTGTGCCTTCGATGCAAGCACTGGAAATGGCAGTCAAACAGCACGCGAACCAGTTGTGACCGCTCCCGCCGCGCCGGCTGTCGCGGCCGTGCGCTGCCGAATTTGGCTACAGAGACTTGCCTGCTCGAAACACGTGGCAGTGGGCGTTGTGCATCAGCCGGCGAACAGTTCCTTGTAGCCGGTCGTCACCATCCAGTTCGCACGGTCGATATGGCTGCGAAGAGCTTTGCGGGCGCGGACCGGGTCAATGGACGGGTCGATGCCGAGAATGCGCTCGGCCATCTCCTTTTCGCTGGCATTGTCGGCGCAGGCATCCAGGATCCGCAGGTAGATTGTGAAATGCTCCCTGTCGTAGCTCGTGAGGTTCTCCGACCAGGGGACTTCATCGCTCAAAGTTGAGCTTCGAGTCTCATCTGTTCCCATTGGTCCATTCATGCCTGCGAACCTCGCCTGTGAGCGCACGCAGTATATCCCAAAATGGGATAATCCGAAACCGGGATTAGTCGCTGATCCGGTCTTTACCCGACCGGTTCGCCTCCATGCCCAAATCCCTTCGATCGCCCCGCCACCAGCGGTTTCTGGCCCAGCTGGTTTCGCTGCGCAAGGCCAAAGGCCTGACCCAGGAGCAGCTGGCTGACAAGCTTGGTCGTCCCCAATCCTTCGTGGCCAAGTACGAGGGCGCAGAGCGGCGTCTCGACGTCATCGAGTTTCTCGACATAACTGCGGCCATTGACGCTGATCCGTGCGAGATTCTGTCCAGCCTCCGGTCCTAGCGGGCGCGCCGCATCTATCATGATCCGGACAGGAATATTGTCTAGGACAATGCCTCAATTTGTTGAAAGGCGAGCGCTGGTTTTCGGAGGAAGCCGCGCGCACGGCGGCGGTGCCTTTGGGTTCTCGACGTAACTGCGCCGCCTGACCATGTGCGAAAAAACTTGGCGCGCGCCCGCGCGCCTGACGACGCGCACCAGGTGCTCGTGAACCGAGCCCGCTTTTCTTCGGCAAGCTCAGGCGGTCTCGGCCATTCGGCTTCGCCCCTTGGCGTGGGCAGCCCTTCGGGCTGTGACGGCCGCCGCCCTTGCGGGCGGCGCGGGCTGTCTGTTGGCCTTTCCCGGTGGCGCGGGGCGGGCGGCACTCCCTTCTAGACCCGCTGCGGCAGCCCGCAACCCTTCGCGTGCCGCTCAGGGTCCTCCTCTTCGTTCCGGTCCTTCGGATGCGGTCCGCCTACTGGGCGGGCCCTTCCGGTCGCGACTCGCCGCCCACCCCGCTTCCGGGGAAAGGCGCGGCGATTGGTGAGCGGAGGATAACACATGCGTGCAAACAGCAAGCGTACCACCAGCGGAGAGGCTGGCGCAGGCAAGGGCAGGCGCCCGGGCGCCAGCCTCTATCAGGAGATCACCGACCGCATCATTGCCGAGCTGGAGCGCGGTACCGTGCCATGGGTCAAGCCATGGGGCAGCGCAAAAGCAGGCCTCGGCGTGCCGAGGAATGCATACACGGGCCGCAGCTATTCCGGCATCAATATCCTCATCCTGTGGGGCGCCGTCATCGAGCGCAGCTATCCCAGCCAGAATTGGCTGACCTTCCGGCAGGCGCTTGCCCTGGGCGGCAATGTCAGGAAAGGCGAGCGCGGCACGACCATCGTGCATGCCGACCGCTTTGTCCCCAAGGACGAGAAGGAGCGCGCACGCCACGAGGGCGATGCACCACAGGCCGTGCCTTTTCTGAAGCGCTTTACCGTCTTCAATGTCGCGCAGTGCGACAGTCTTCCGGAACCCCTCCATGCCCCCGCCGAGCCGCTGCCTCAGTGCGAGATCGTGCCGCAGGCCGAAACCCTGATTCGCGCCAGCGGTGCGGATTTCAGGGTCGGCGGCGATCGCGCTTTCTACATGCCGGGCAGCGACCACATTCAGGTGCCGCCGCAGCCAGCGTTCCATCAGCAGATCGACTATTACCGGACCTGCTTTCACGAGCTTGGCCACTGGACCGGCCACCCGACGCGGCTTGCTCGCGACCTCTCCGGCTCGTTCGGCTCCAAGGCCTACGCGCGTGAAGAATTGGTCGCCGAAATCGCTGCCGCCTTCGTCTGCGGCAATCTCGGTATCGAGCCGATCGTGCGTCACGCCGATTACATCGGCTCATGGCTGAAGGTGCTGCGCGAGGACAACCGCGCCATCTTCCGTGCCGCCAGCCTCGCCTCGAAGGCCGCCGATTTCCTGCTTGGCCTTCAGGCCGATGCCGAAGGCGAGGCGCAAGAAGGGATTGCGGCATGACGATGCGCATCCTCAACTGGCCGCGACCGAGCCGACGCCGCAAAGGAGCAGATGCTCATTGGCGTCCAGCCCATCACCACGCGGGCAAACCCTCCTGATGGACGCGCCGATGTGTCGGCGCGCGGCGCAAAGCTGCTCGAAGTCGGCCTCTTAATGGTGAGGCGGATCAGAGGAAGGTCCAGGGAGCCTTTCTCCCGCCGGACGCAAGAAATCAACTCGACCCGTTCTGACAAGGAGTCTTTCCATGATCCTGATCACCAATCCACTGCGCGCACGACTGCTTGCCCATGGCGCCGCCGGCACCGACATCGACCATTTTCCCGTTGTGAAACTGTTTAATCCGACAGGTGCCGCGACCTGGCTTCTGAGCGAACTCGACGCCGACGGCGACACGCTCTTCGGTCTTTGCGATCTCGGCTTCGGCTTCCCCGAACTTGGCAGCGTCAGTCTGGCCGAGCTTGCATCCGTAAAAGGTCCGCTTGGCCTCGGCATAGAGCGCGACCTGCATTTCCAGGCGCGCTTTCCGCTCTCCGTCTATGCCGAAGCCGCCCGCATTTGCGGCCACGTCAGCGAGGCCGAGCGACTGCTGCGGCAGGCAGCAGACGCCCTATCAAAGCCCCATTCCGAGCTTCCGCCCGAGCGGCGGAACAGCAGCGCCGATAGGCGCAAAAACCGTCCCGCCGTGCCGGCCTTCGGCCTCTACGGCGGGGACAACCTTAACCAAAGCAAAGGAGAGTAACCATGCAGCTTGCCCACATTGCCTTGGATCAGCTCAAAATTTCCGCGCTCAACATGCGCCATGGAAAACGCGCGCCCGACATATCCGACATCCTGCCCTCCGTGCGTGCGCGCGGCGTGCTGGTGCCACTCCTTGTGCGGCCGAACGGCCAGCCGGAAACCTTCGAGATCGTCGCCGGCAGGCGGCGCTATTTCGCCGCGAAATCGCTTGCCGACGAGCGCGGCGAAGGCGATCCCTTGCCCTGCGCCATCATGGAGGACGGTGACGACGCCGATGCGCTGGAAGTTTCGCTGATCGAAAACCTCGCCCGCCTCGATCCTGACGAAGTATCGCAATGGGAGACGTTTTCGCGGCTTGTCAGGCAAGGCCGCACCGTTCTCGACATCGCTGTGACCTTCGGCATCACTGATCTCAAGGTCAAACGCATTCTGGCGCTTGGCGACCTCTTGCCCAAAATCCGCGAAGCCTATCGGCGCGAGGAGATCGATACCGAGACGGTGCGCCATCTCACCATGGCTTCCAAGGCGCAGCAGAAGGACTGGCTGGCACTCTGTGCCGATCCCGATCAATACGCGCCGCGTGGCTATCAATTGAAGCAATGGCTGTTCGGCGGCAGTCGATTTCAACCAAGGTGGCGCTGTTTGCCATCGAGGAGTATCCCGGCCTGATCACCTCGGACCTGTTCGGCGAGGACAGCTATTTCGCCGATGCCGACCTGTTCTGGCAAAAGCAGAACGAAGCGATTGCCACCAAACGCGACACCTATCTCAACGAGGGCTGGAGCGAGGTTGTGCTGCTGGAACCGGGCCAGTATTTCCACGCATGGGACCATGAGAAGACCCCGAAGAAGAAGGGCGGCAAGATCGTCATCACTGTCTCGCATCGCGGCGAGGTCGAGTGTCACGAGGGCTGGCTGTCACGCAAGGAAGCCCGCCGCGCCCGCGAGGGCGGCGAGCAAGAAGAAACAGCCGCCAAGCTGCCGCGCCCCGAAGTCACCGGCCCGATGCAGAACTATATCGATCTGCATCGCCATGCCGCCGTGCGCGCGGCCATGCTCGACCATCCCGCCGTGGCGCTGCGCCTCGTGGTGGCGCACGCCATCACCGGTTCGGGCCTGTGGCAGGTGCGGCCCGAGCCGCAGCGCAGCCAACGAGACGGTGACTGCCAGCCTTGCCGGCTGCAAGGCTGAAGCCGCATTTGGCAAAAAGCGGCGCGAGGTATTGGCCCTGCTCGGATCACCGGATGAGGATAGCTTGGTCGCCGGCGGCAATGGCGACGCCGTTGCTATCGCCGGCGTGTTCGCGCGCCTCTTGGCGCTCTGCGACGACGATGTCATGCGCGTTCTCACCCTTGTCATGGCCGAGACGCTTGCAGCTGGCAGCGCCGTCATCGAGGCGCTCGGCAACCACCTGAACGTCGACATGGGCATATGGTGGCAACCGGACGATGCCTTCTTCGACCTCTTGCGCGACAAGGAAATCGCCAATTCGATGCTGGCCGACGTCGGCGGCAAGCTGGTCGCGGACGGCAATGTCGCCGAGAAGGTCAAGACGCAAAAGAACATCATCCGCGACTTCCTGGCGGGCGAGAATGGCCGCCCCAGGGTCGAGACCTGGCTGCCGCGCTGGATGAAATTCCCGGCCGAGAGCTACACCAGCCGCCGCGGCTTCCGCACCGCCGATCAGTGGACACAGGTGCAGCCGCTGTTCGTGCGCGAATAGTCGATCAGGGCCCGAGCGGCGGTTCTCTCGATTACCGCCGCTCAGGTCGCGCGCGCCGCTACGGGCCACGCCGGCTGCCGATTGGGCGTCTTGTCGAGCCAGTGCCGCGCGCGAAAAATTCCCGCGCCAGTTCGCCCCATTTCGGCAGCCCCGCACCGCGCCGGGTTGCTTGCTGAGGCGCCAAAGGCGCATGGGGCCAATTGTCCGATCCGGTTGCCGACAGAGCCCGCGCAGCCGGCGCTCTGCATTGCCGCCGGCTTCTTGTGTCACCGATCGCGCCACCTGTCTCCATTGTGTCTCAGGGACCATTCCCCTGCGGCTGGCTTGTCGACCTATGGGCGGATCCGGCCCGCCCGAAACCCTCGCCGGCAGCTTTTTTCCCCGCCGCCTGCGGCGGCTTCCTCGCGCCGCTTCGCTTCAAAAAAGCTGCCCGCGCGGGTCCTCCGCTATCGCTGCGGCCGTCCCGGTTCCGGCGGTCCGGACGCGCCCATCACGGTCCGCCATCGCAGGGGAATGGTCCCCTGCGAGCACCAAGAGGAGACTGGAAATGACCGCGATCGGATACGTCACCAAACAGGAAAACGGCGGCTACAAGGGCCAGCTCAAGACGCTCAGCGTCCGCGCCGACATCGATATCGTGCCCAATCAGGCAAAGAGCGCCGACACCCATCCCGACTTCCGGGTGCTGACGCAAGGGGTCGAAGTGGGTGCGGGCTGGATCCGCACCGGCGAGACCTCCGGCAAGGACTATGTGAGCCTGTCGATTGCCGCCCCCGAGTTTGGCCCCCGCAAGCTCTACGCCAATCTCGGCCGCGCCGCCGGCCAGGATGACGACGACACTTACGCCATCATCTGGAACCCGGTCGACTGACCGGCCGATCCGGAAAGCCCCGCGCCGCCACCGGCGCGGGGCCTCTCTCAGGACCCGTGAGGCCGCCGAAGGGGGCGGCGAAAACTCGCCCCCCACTCTTCGCCCGTCCCCAAAACGATCTCGCTCGCCGATCCTCGCCTTCGCTTGTCCGTAGCGAAACGAGGATCATCATGGACGACGAAAACGAACGCGCAGCCCGCGCCAAGAAGGGCAGTCCGTTTCTCAATACCGCGCAGGCGGCCTTCTATATAGGGCTGTCCCAGCGCACGCTGGAGAAGATGCGCCTCAAAGGCGGCGGCCCGCAATTCCGCAAGCACGGCCGCTATGTCCGCTATCACATCGACGAACTCGACGATTGGTCGAAGGGGCACGCGCAGGAGACCGGGCCCGAGCACGGCGGGCACGATTCCGGCTCGGCCGGCGAGGGAGGCCGCTCATGAGCCGGCGTCCCACCATCCATCTGATCGGCAGCCATCTGCGGCGCATTCGGGCGCGCAAGATGATCGCCGTGGCCACGATGGGCCTTGCCCTGATCGGCTTCGCCGCCTTCGGCAAACCATCGCCCTGGCTGGTCTGGAACGCCTCGGCGAGTGCGCCGGTCGGCCTCTATCGCGTCGCGTCCGGATCGCCGGCTCTTGGTGATCTCGTACTCGTCCGCCCGCCAAAACCGGTCGTCGATCTCGCCGCCGAACGCTTCTATCTGCCCAGCAACGTGCCGATGGTCAAGCACCTTGCCGCGCTGCCTGGCGAGCATGTCTGCGCCTTCGGCGACGCCATCATCATCGGCGGCGAGATTGTCGCGCGCCGGCTTGCAACCGACACGCAGCACCGTCCGCTGCCTTGGTGGAATGCCTGCCGAAAGCTCGCCGATGCCCAGGTTTTCCTACTCGGCAGCGATAAAAATCGCTCCTTCGACAGCCGCTATTTCGGGCCGGTGCCGACCGAAAATATCATCGGGAGGCTCGTGCCGCTATGGACCGAGTGACCCTCCTGATGCTGGGCATGGTGTCTCTCGCACCATGCGCCTGTTCCGCCGCGACCAACACGAAGCCGGTCGTCATCTCCCATAGTCCGCAGCTTGCAAGATGGCAGCCCTTCGTAGCCGAAGCAAGCCGGCGTTTCAGCATTCCACAAACCTGGATTTATGCCGTCATGGATGCCGAAAGCCGGGGGCAGACGACGCTCAATGGGCGGCCGGTCACGTCGAGCGCCGGCGCCATTGGCCTCATGCAGGTGATGCCAGGCACCTACGAGGAGTTGCGCGTAGAGCTTGGCCTGGGAGCCGCCCCGCACGACCCTCGCGACAACATTCTGGCAGGCACTGCCTATCTGCGCGCCATGTATGACCGCTTCGGATTTCCAGGCCTGTTTGCAGCCTATAACGCCGGGCCGGAGCGCTACGAACAGCATTTGCAGCGTGGGCGGCCACTGCCCAGCGAGACGGTTTCGTATCTGGAAGAGGTCAAGGGGGCGGGCATTTCGGCCGCCGACATGGACGCGTTCACCGGTAAATCCCGTGCCGAAAAAGCGCCGGGAATCCCGTCCGGGCAGTCGCTGTTTTTCCTCCGAAACGGTGTTTCCGTGACCGGCCCGAATGGCCAACTCCTGGTGCCGCTCGGATCGGAGCGAGCAAGGTCAGGCCGGCCGGATCGCAGGTGAGGGCAGCGGCTACCGTGGTTCGGGCGGGGGGCAGGGAGGCAGGTCTGCGGAGGCAAGATAAAGGCATCGCCTCCTGGAGGCGGCGAAGTGTTTGTCTGCACATCGTTTTCCCAGGAGGTTGCCTGCGGGTGCAGGAGGGTCTGGCGCGCAAGCCTCTGATTTTGCTGCTGGTTAATCGGAGGCCGCATGCAGGACGACGAATTCACGCCGAGGCTCGGCAAAATTGGGTCGCGCGGCTCGAAGGCGGGCAAACGCTACGCTGGCCAGGTCCAGGCCGCGGTCAACCGAGCAGGCGGCAGAAGCGGACGCAGCAGCCGCTTCATCGGAAGCCGGGTGGGGCGCGGCGGGGCTGCTGCCGCCGTTCTTAGAGCACGCGACCGCCACGCGGCGTTTCGGCAGCGGCGCGCAGTCGTCAAGGCACGCATCGTCAAGCTGGCCGGCAAGGGAGTCGACGGAGCTCGTGCGCACCTCCGCTACCTCCAGCGCGACGGCGTCACCCGGGAAGGCGAGCGTGGCGAGCTCTACGCTGCCGACAATGACAGCGCCGACGGCAGGGCCTTTCTCGATCGCGCGAACGGTGACCGTCATCAGTTCCGCTTCATCGTCGCCCCCGAAGACGGTATCGAGTATGATGACCTGAAGCCGCTCACCCGGCGCCTCATGGCGCAAATGGAAGAAGACCTCGGCACCAGGCTAGACTGGGTGGCCGTCGACCATTTCAACACCGGCCATCCTCACACCCACATCATCGTGCGCGGCAGGGACGATTACGGCGAAAATCTCGTCATCGCGCGGGACTACATTTCCTCTGGCCTGCGCGAGCGCGCAGCCGAACTGGTTAGCCTCGACCTTGGCCCGCGCACCGACCGCGAGATCGAGCAGCGCTTGCGCCAGGAGATGGAGCAGGAACGCTTCACCAGCATCGACCGGCAGCTGATGCGCATGCGCGACGATGAGGGGCATGTCTCACAAGCCAGCCGAGACACCTTTCGCCAGACGCTGCACCAGGGCCGCCTGCGCAAGCTCGAGCGGATGGGCCTCGCCGAGGAGATGCCTTCGGGTCGCTGGCGCCTGGAGGATGAGCTCGAAGCCACGCTACGCCGCATCGGCGAGCGCGGTGACATTATCAAGACCATCCATCGCGAGCTGACCGGCAAGGGGCTCGTCCGCAGTGCCGCCGACTATCTTATCCACGATCGATCCGACGGGTCGGCCCAAACCGTGGTCGGACGTGTCGTCGGGCGCGGGCTGGCCGACGAAATCACTGACCGCCATTACCTCGTCGTCGACGGCGTGGACGGCAAAAGCCACTATGTTGATATCGGCAAAGGCGAGGCTACCCAACCCACGCTAGAGGGCTGCATAGTGCGGGTCAGGCCGAGGGACGCCGGGCCCAGGCAAGTCGACTGCACAATTGCCGGCATCGCCACGGTCAACGACGGGCGCTACAGCATCGATATCCATCTCAAGCATGACCCCTCGGCCACCGAACGCTTTGCCGAAACGCACGTGCGGCGACTGGAGGCGATCCGCCGTGCGACCGGTGGCGTCGAGCGCGAGCCGGACGGCACATGGACAGTCGCGCCCGACCATCTCAACCGCGTCGCGGATTACGAGCGTCAACGAGCGAGGGCCCAGCCTGTTGTCGTCGACAAGCTCTCATCAATGCCGCTGGAGAGCCAAGTAGGCTTCGACGGCGCCACCTGGATCGACCAGGAGCTGGTATCAGCCCACCCTGAGCCCTTGTGCGACTCTGGCTTCGGTCGCGAAGTACGTCAGGTCCAGGCCCGCCGACAGCAGTGGCTGATCGCGCAAGGTCTTGCCCATGATGCGCAGGATCGGGTCATCTATCGCGCCAACATGCTTTCAATGCTGCGCCAACGAGAGCTGAACCGTGTTGCCAGTCAGCTCTCGGACGAACTCGGGCTCTCGTATTCTGAAGCACAGCATGGCAATCGAATAAACGGTACGCTCCGCCGCTGCGTCGAGCTCGCCGGCGGAAAATACGCTGTCATCGAGAAATCGCGCGAGTTCACGCTGGTGCCCTGGCGGCCGGTGCTTGAGCATCATATCGGCAAGGAGGTGTCTGGCGTGGTGCGAGCCGAGGGGATTTCCTGGACGATCGGACGGCAAAGGAGCGGGCCTGGCGTTTCGTGATCTGGCTAAGAACCTTCTTGTTCGCGCTGAAACTGGTACTCAGTCCAGACGGAGTTCCTCCGCCTGCTAGTTGTCCGGACCATTCATTTGGCGGAGAATTCAGTGTCTGCCAAAAAAGCGACTATGCATCAGGATCCATGATCCTGTGTCCCAAAAGCGTGCCGCCCTGGTTGCGCATCGGCGCCGCTCCCAAATCGGCCACCAGCTAGACTAGAAAGGTGGGCTGGCGCCTCGTGTCAGGGCCAGGGGCTTTTGGCAGCCGCGGTACGGCGAAGCCGGCTATTGTTATTCTGCTCCCGAGATCAGCAGAAGCGGCGGTCGCCCCTGCGGGCAAGCATGCTGTTAGCTCGCGTGAACTGGCAGCCCGTCCCGCTGAGGATCTTGTAACGGGAAAAAGCTCGCTGCGATGCTGAAGATTTCGGTCGTCGGGCGACGACGCGTTCAGCGACCATGCCAGACGAGCTCGGCAGCCTTCTGCCGCGGCATGGTGCCGGCGCGATCAGGCCCCCGAAGGACATCGGGTCGCGCGCTGGGCACCAAGGCAGCTTTGGGCATGAGACCCGATCAATCGCGCCGTGCCGCACGGTCATTGCAGCATGAGGGGTCGAGGTCGGATCAGACCGGGGGAAAACCTGCTTGTCGCGGCAGGAGCCCCGCGCCCCAGCAAGCCGCCTTGCGGATTCCTCCTCTGCCCGCTGCGCAGACGGGGGAGATCCCTCCGCCCCGTTGCACTTCGTTGCTCGCCGCTATGCAGAGGACAGGCGACCTGAATCCGTGCTCAAGCCGATCTGGCGGCAGAGGCGGTCGGGCTGAACATGGGACCCGTGATGGACATAATTGCCACGCGAATCCTCATGCTCGCCTAACCGGCCGGAACGATTTGCAATCCGGGCAGGCTCAACAAATTAAGGAGTAGCTCGTTCCGTGTCCAAGCCCAGACAAGTCTTCGTTTTCTCACGGGCGCGATACAAAAGGCACAGGCTGGACTTGGCTGCCGGGGGCGGGGCTTGTCGACCGCTCGATTGAAAGTGAGATACGAGGCGGAGAATCACCGATCTGCAGAGCGGAAAGGCGCTCGCCTAACTCCCTGTCAGTCACCGTTAGCCGATGGTTTAGACGAAGATAGTCCGTCCATGTCGGCGTGCGGAATGTCTCGGTCCAAAGAGTCGACTTCTGAAGGTCGCGCTGGAGGGTCCAGTTCCGCGCACCGGCGCGGCTCTGAACGCGCCGCCTTTCGCGCATGCAGCTCAGAAATTCCTCGATACTCTCCTCGGGTATCGAGTACTCCACCTTGATCACGATCGGGCCGCTCCTGGGCTTCAAAGGGAGGGCCAGTTCTGGTGGCCTGAAATCGAAGGCCGCTTGATCCGATTCCTCCCATAGCCGCACCGGCAATAGCTTTCCCGCAGCTGCAACCAGCAACAGTGCCGCTGCAGCACCTTCCAAAGCCCACGTTAGGGAATAGTACTGTGCGACAGCACCCCAGATATAGCTGCCCGCTGCCATGCCGCCGTAGGTCAGGGCGTAATAGATGGACAGGGTGCGACCAACGACCCACCTTGGGCTTGCCAACTGCACACACACGTCAGTTCCGGTCCAGGTGACAACCCAGCCTGCGCCACCGATTGCAAGCGCGATCGCCGCCACAGCCACCGACGATGTGAGAGCCATCAAAAGGCAGCACGTTGCGCAAGCAACCGATGCGAGCGTGATCAAACGGTTCTGGGACGTGATGCGTCTCAAGTGGCTGTTGCCAATGCCGGCGATGAAGGCCCCTGTGCCGAAGCCGGCCAACAGGACGCCGTAAACAATGGGCCCTCCCGCCAGCTGGTCGCGAACCAGGAGGGGGAGCAGAGCAAGGATCGAGATGCTTGACAGCCCGAACAGGGTTGCACGCACAATCGCCACTCTGATCTCCGAGGATATTGCCGTGAATCGCATGCCATCATGAATGGCCGTCGTCATCCGCTCGCGCGGAAGAGGCGAAGAGCGAACTTGCCACTTCGAGCGCAGGACAGCGCCCAACGGGACCAGGTCGCTCAGCGCAGCGAAAGCGAAAGCCGTAAGGGGGCCCAGCAAAGCCAAGATTACACCGCCCAGCGCCGGTCCTATGCTCCGAACCACGTTGTACCCCACCGACATCAGCGTCACTGCAGCGGGTATGTGGCGCCTTTCCAGGATATCGCCGACCGACGCGTGCCAGGCTGGATCGTTCAAGGCAAAGCCGCATCCGGCCAAGAAACTCAGTCCCAAGATCAGCCATGGACTGACAAAGCCCAGTCCAACAGAGAGTGCCAGCGCCGTGGATGCCAGTGCAATCAGGCAATGTCCGGCAAGCATCACGCCGCGGCGGCTGAAGCTGTCTGCAATGGCTCCAGCAAGGATCGACAAGAAGAAAGCGGGCAGGGTCGATGCAGCCTGTACGAGCGCGACCATCAGATCGGAGGCTGAAATCGTGGCCATGAGCCAGCTTATAGCCACGCTCTGCACCAGCCAGCCAAGGCTGGATATCTGCGTGGCTGTCCAGATAGAACGAAAGACCGGGTTTTGAAGAGGGATCAGTGTGTTTGCCGCAAAGCGCGGAGGATCTTGACGCCGCATCACTTCTCACCTCCACTGGGTGTCGTTCTTCCGCTCATTTGCTTACAGCGGTGCGCTCTGTGCACAGACTGCGTCACAACGAAGTTCCGAGATCGCGCTCGCAACAAGGACAATGTGACATCCATGGTGCTGATGCGTTGAGGTACCAACCTGGCCGTTAGCTGATGGGTCCCGCAGCCCGCTGGGTGCGGTCAGTTCTGCCCTGCGACTCTTGGCTTTGGACGGTGCTAGCGCCCCGATGGCCGGCTTGTCAAACTGCCGTAGTGCCAGCACATCCATCCCATCTGTTGACCGCGATCTCCGACGAGGTCGAGCAGCAGTAGGTCAACGGCAAATCTGGGTATTTCCGCTATCCGGTCGAGCGCGTGGCCATCGTCCGGAAACCCGAAGACGTTCATCACCCAGGCGACCACACGCCCGAGACGATGCGACACGGCGGTAGCGGTTCACCAGAGGACGTGCGTTCTACTCAGCAGGAACATTGTTCTGCCGATCGTCGGCTGCGCCAGCCGTCACGTAAAGCGGCGCCAGAGTTCTTGCACCCGTCATTGGACTCCCGCTTTGTAGGTTTCGCCTAGGGCCTGCATCAGGTCATCGATAATGTCCTGAGGATGTTCAAGCCCTACAGAAATTCGCAGCAATCCGCCTGGCGCTTTGGACTTCGCACCTTCAACGGATGCGCGATGCTCTATCAGAGAATGCGTCCCGCCAAGGCTTGTCGCCCGGACAACAATCTTCAGGCGGCCGGCCACGGCCATTGCAGCATCGGCTCCGCCCTCGACGATAAAGGATAGCATCGCTCCGTAATGGCTCATTTGCCGCGTAGCAAGATCGTGTCCCGGATCAGTTTGCAAACCAGGAAAGAGGACTTTTTCGACGCGCGGATGAGACGCCAGGGCCTCGGCCACTTTCTGGGCGCCTTCGCAATGGGCGCGCATGCGGACCGGCAATGTCTGCAGGCCCCGCAACGCCAGCCAACAGTCGAAGGGCGCTGCGACGCTGCCCTTGTGTTTCTGGACCATCCGCAATGGGCGACCGAGGGGTGACGCGTTTGGGACAATGACGACACCGGCCATCAGATCCGAGTGGCCGCCAATGTACTTTGTCGCCGAGTGCATCACCGCGTCTGCTCCGATTTCGAGTGGCAGTTGAAGCACTGGGGTGGCCCACGTATTGTCCACCACCGCCAAGGCGTCTGCCTCGTGCGCGATTGCGCAGATGGCCGCAATGTCGACAACGCGGATCATCGGGTTTGACGGCGTCTCGACCCAGACGAGGCCAGTCCGCTTCGATGTCACCGCGGCGCGCAAAGCGTCCAAATCGCGCATGTCGACGGGGGCAAAGTCGAAGCGAGACCCAATGTCGGTCTCTTCGATCAGCGAACGAATGCCGAAATACATGTCATCCGGCAGAACGATCCGACCCGCCGACGGATGGCTCTCGAAAACTGCAGCGATTGCGGCCATGCCCGAAGCGAAGGCGATGCCGTCTTCCCCTCCCTCAAGCGTCGCCATGGCCGCCTCGAACGCATTGCGTGTCGGATTTCCATCCCTTGTGTATTCGAAGCCGGACGGAAATGACCCGTCGGCGCCTCGTTCGAACGTCGTGCTGGTGTGCAGCGGCATGGATACGGCCCCCGTGGACGCGTCGACACCTCGGCCGCAGTGGATCGCCTTCGTCTCAAAACGCATCGGTTATTTCCTTCCTAACGGGCAGTTGCAATTTCGCGCCGGTCATTATACTGACCGCAATACGTGAGCCGAGGACCCAAGTCAATATAATGACCGATGTTACAACAGCGTTTGATGCCGAGCAGGCGCTTGGGCAAGCGATAGCGGCCCGGATCCGAGACCTGAGGCGTGACCAAAACCTGACCCTGGATCGCCTGGCTAAACTAAGTGGCCTATCGAAGGGAACTGTGGTCGCGCTGGAGCAGGGTAGGGCGAACCCCACTATCGGCATACTGTGTCGGCTGGCGGCGGCGTTTTCGCTCTCGGTGGCCGATTTGTTGAACGAGCACCCTTCCACGGTGCGCCTTCCCATCGAGCGGACAGAGACCAGGAGGCTTTGGACGAGCGCCAAGGGAAGCTCTGCGCAACTGCATTCGTCGACCTCGGGACGCACGATGTTCGAACTGTGGAGCTGGGTCATGATGCCGGGCGACGCGTTTTCCGCGGATGCTCATAGTCCGGATACGCGCGAGCTGATCTCGGTCAGTCAGGGTGCCCTGAGCGTTGTGGTAGGTGCCCATGTGGTAATTTTAAGCGAAGGCGAGAGTGCGCGGCTTGTCACTGACCAACCGCACTCATATGCGGCGGCATCTGATGTGCCCGCCCACTTCACGATGGCGGTGCTTGAGCGTGGTGGACACCGAGATCCGGGGCACTCGTCGACGGCAGCGAAGATTCAGGGGCCCGTTCCGTAAGATTTCGCCGATCACTAACAGCCGCCATTCACGACAGGAGATTTAGCGTTGTACGTTCCGCCCCATTTTGCCGTCCCCGATCAGAACGCCCTGTTCGAGCTTATCGAGAGACACCCGCTCGGTATCCTGGTCACCCACAGCAAAGGCATCCTCGACGCGAACCACGTCCCCTTTGAGCTCGACCGCTCGAAGGGAGACAAGGGCGTCCTCAATTGCCATGTTGCCCGCAAGAATCCAGTCTGGGAGGAAGTCGCCAATGGCGATGAGGTTCTCGTAATCTTCCGTGCGGCCGACGCTTACATCTCGCCGAACTGGTATCCAAGCAAGCATGAATTCCACAAGCAGGTGCCGACGTGGAACTATCTCGTCGTCCATGCCCACGGACGCATCACTGTCCGGGATGATGAGCGGTATGTGCGCCGCAACGTGGCGAAGCTCACTCATATGCAAGAAACCTCGCAGCCGGTCCCATGGAAGATGGGCGACGCGCCGAGGGACTTCATCGACACGATGGTCAAGGCAATCGTCGCCCTGGAGATCGAGATCACCGGCCTGGTTGGAAAATCAAAACTCAGCCAGAACAAAGAGGTGCGCGACATTCAGAACCCTGGTGAAATGCTGCGTGCCCAAGGGGCCATTGCGATGGGAGAAGCGATGCTCGCGGCTGCGGCGGCCAAATCCCAATAGCATGTGTCTTGTCCCGACAAAGCCGCTGGTGCCGGCTTCCGACGGGTCACCTAGCCCGCCTTGAAGCACGGCAATAGCTTTTGACGGCCTGAAGCGACGCTGTGGTCACCATTGTGATACTTTTCCACGCGCCTGGTCAGCGGCAGGATTGCTCCGTCGTGACCGACGGGTTCGTTTCAGGCGCCTGCGCCCCCTCGTATGTCGGCGACCAGCCGCGCAGCGGTTTTGAATGAGGCGCAATCGCACGCGTTTCGAAGCCACGTACCTGGGGCGGCAAGCTCGACCATGCGCTCGACGCAGCTCCAAGTGCGGCGCCGTCAACGATCTCCTTGAACCTGCGGAACTTGCCCGAAAGCACTTCTCTTACGGGAGATGATTGGCTTTGTCGCCGAACCGACTGATGGAGATGGTGGCGGCGCCGCCGTAGCGATCAGACCCGCCTTGCAGCGCAATGGCTACCCGGGCGCGACTGGGAGATCCGGGCGGGACTGTGGAGCTGCGGAGACGGAGCGGATCGGCATGGAGCCGTGACCGCTTGCGATCTGGCTCTGGAACGAGTTAAGGAAGCGCGGACTTCCGATCGTGTCAAGCGCCGCCCTCTCGATGATGCCGGACAAATCGGGCCGCCACGAGCGGCGGGCCTTGCTCAGATCGGACGGACCGGATGGTTTAAGCAGGTTCGCATCAAGAGCCACGGCACCTGTGTCGTGCGGGTGCTGCTGTCGGCACGTGACCTTCTCGTCAGCCTAGTAGGCAAAATCGAGTAGAGAACGCTAGCACACGACCCATTCAATAGCATTCCTAAGCATACTGACCAGGGCGACCTCGACCCCCCTAATCACAGCGGTGAGCTCGCAGGCGGGGTCGATGAACACTATTGATGGCCGAGCTTGAGCGGCATCTCTATCACATTGATAGCCTATTAGGCTGGTCCGGCGTTTGATCGGACCCATGATCCATCCGAGCAGCTTGGGAGGGATGCAGCCGAACCAGGCGCTGCTCCCACAGTCTTCGCAGGTCCTCCATCAGAGCTTCATGCTCAGCCTGATCCGGCGCAATTATATTGAGGTGTTCGCTTAACACGGCTTCGCCCTCAATCCGCATCAGCAGATTAAACAGGTCGTTTGAAATTCGCACACTGTCAATGCCGAAGTGGTTCGGAATAATCTCGCAGACAGTCTCCTGATGATCTCGCGCTGTGTAAGCACGGGTTTGATGGAGGGAGACTGAGGGAGGCAATGAAATCGCAAGCGCAGTCCAATCCTGCAGCGTTGCAGCCCGTTTTTTTACCAGGAAGGGCCCGACCACAAGTCCATCCAGCTCTGTCGTCAAAAATGTGGCAATCGCGTCTGCAACCGTATCCACGATCGGTTCAGCATTGTTGTTAAAGGACGTATTGAGCAGAATTGGAGTGCCTGTCCGCTTCTTGAACGCATCGATGACCTCCCAGTAAGCGGGGTTGGCATCGCGCGATACTGTTTGCAGCCGAGCCGTACCGTCGACGTGCGTAATGGCACCTAACAAGGCGCGCTTTGAGTCACGCACGCGAACGACGAAATTCATGAATGGAAATTCGTGCTTACCGTCCGGGAGGTCGAAAAATTCGCTCGCATCCTCTTCCAGCACAGATGGTGCGAAAGGCCTATAGCCTTCGCGCTTCTTGACCATGGCATTGATCCGGTCCTTGTTTGCAGCGGGCCGAGGGTCGGCAAGAATGCTGCGGTTGCCCAGCGCACGTGGCCCAAACTCCGAACGACCCTGCACCCAGCCGATCACGGCGCCGTTGGCGATCCAGTCGGCTGCACTGCTCGCTACGTCGTCAGAGCGTTCAACCTCGAGATGTCCGGCCCATGCATTCAGTTCCTGTTCCACGGCGCGGTCGCTCCCGAGATCAGGACCCCAATAGACCTCCTGCAGTCGCTCACGCGGCGCGGGGCGGCCCATCTCGTTAGAGACTATCAGCGCAGCTCCCAATGCGCAGCCAGCGTCGTGAGACGCGGGTTGCACGAAGATGTCTTCGAAAAGCCCTGAATACAGCAGCTTGCCGTTCATCGTGCAGTTGTGGGCTACCCCTCCCGCCAGACACAACCGCTTCATGCCGGTGGCCTCACGGTGGTGCCGGAGAATGTGGAACACGATCCGCTCAAGCGCTTCCTGCAGTGACGCACTCACATCTCGATGCTGCTGGGTGAAAGGCATTCCCTTTCGCCTGATCTCGATGTTGCGGAGCAACGCCGGACCGATGCGGTCGAGGTGAACACGGTAGCCACCGTTGGCGGAGAGCTCGTAGAACTGCTCGAAGAGCTCGCGATAGGGAGCGGGGTCGCCATAGGGCGCGAGTCCCATTACCTTATACTCGTCGAACAGGCCGTAGCCGAGACAGCGGATCGTCTCGAGATAAAACAGCCCAAGAGAATTGTCCTCCGGGAAAGCCTCGATTTGCGTAATTTCTGTGCCAGACCCTACCGCCACAAGGCCCGACAGGAAATCACCACAGCCATCAATCGCTAGAATGAGACTTTGTTCGAAGCCCGACATTGCAAAGGCGCTCACGGCGTGCGCCTGATGATGACCTACGAATGAAATACGTGAACTGTCCAACTTAGTGTCGAACTCACGCGCTAACAGGTTCTGCACCAACATTTTAGCATCCAACGGAATGGAGAGAATGTCCGGTTGGGAAGCGGACATACCTTCAAGCATGGCGTTGGCGTAGGTCTCGCTGGCGTAGACCGCGACACGATCAATGTCGCTGAGCTGAACCCCGGCCGTCGAAAGACAGTATTGAATCGAACCACTTGGCAGCTTGTTCGAGTGCTTGATTCGATTGAGGCGTTCCTCTTCTACGGCGGCTATCACCTTTCCGTCTCGGACGAGCACCGCGGCGCCATCGTGCATAAAGGCGTTCGGACGCTCGAATCGGTTTTCATGGACTTGGTCAAGTCCGCCGCTGATTCCTAGACACAGCATTTCTTTCTCCAAATAGTAACGGGGAAGCCAAATTGGCCTACCTCGACTGTTTCCAACTAAATAGGCCATGTTGTCGCCTGCAGCTGCGACCGCCCGTCAGGCATCAGCGGCATCGAAGAAAGCCTCATAAACGATCAATGAGATGTTTCGACTGTGACACCTACGGTGCCATCACGCCGAGAGCTTGGCTGGATCATCCAATCCTGAGCGGCTGCTGACATGTATCCGGCGCTGTCGTTTTCATCGGCAGAACCAACTTGCGATGCCGCCTGTTCTTGGGAAGGGCGGCCGTCGACGAATAACAGTACCGCCCCCTTGAACTGGCCCGATTTCATTCTCCGAAGCGACCATGGTCGCACCGCCCGACATTGTCGGCCAGTTGCAACTCACTTTCTCGGCACGACCTCCACTGCACGTCAGGGCGCATCGAAGATTTTCTCCTTTGGCTTATTCCTAAGGCAGCTTTCGTCACGCGATAGAGCAGCGTGTGATTGGTGCGTGAGGCTCTTTTTTTTGTCCATGCACGATTCCGGAAGAGTGATGAAATCGATTGTTTTGATCAAAGTCATCCACGCTATGAATAACAGCCGCAGCACATGCGTTTCAAAGCGCTTCAGGCTTCCCGGATGGCTACTCCGATGTGAAGCGCATGGCATTCCAAGCGCTCTGTCAACTAAACGATGAGTATCGGCGTCGACCCTCATTGCCTTCGTCTTCGCGACTCCGTGACAGCGGCTGGCATTGTGTTTGTAGGGCATCGGGCGAAGATCATGTCGATCGGCCATCTCGCCTGCCTATCGGCAAACCCTTGAACAATGATCCACGCCCAGCGCGATTGTGATCACGAGCGCCTCTGAGCTCGGGAGGTTCGGTTTTCTGAGGGTTCCTGGGTCTCCGAAGCGATGGAGGTAGCTAGCCTTCCTGGTGCTATACGGTTGTGCTCTTCATGGAGTGGACGCATTTGCGTCTCGAAAGCGGTTCTTCAGTGGAACCGGCGCCAAGGCCCGTCTGTGGTCGTTCAGAACACGGGGTGCCGTCTCCAAACCGGATATTGGAGCGGGCAGCCGCCGGAATTTGACCCATGGAGATGAGCGCCTGTCAGGAGGCGTTCGAAAACGGCGCGATCTTCATCGCGGCTGTTTCATGGTGTCATTCCTGACATGTTCTTTATAATCGGCAGCTTGCGGATAGTCTTGCCCGTCGCCGCCCGTAGCGCGTTGGCGACGGCCGGGCCGATCGGCGGCACACCTGGCTCACCAACTCCCGTGGGCGGCTCCTCGGACGGCACAATGTGCACCTCGACTCGCGGCATCTGCTCGATCCTGAGCGGTGTATAGGTATCGTAGTTCTCTTGGCCTACGACACCGCCCTTCAGGGTCAGCTCCTCCTGGAGGATCGCGCCTAGCCCGAAGCCGATACCGCCCTCCATCTGAGCGCGAATCTGGTCAGGATTTATCGCGGTGCCGCAATCTACCGCGCAGACGACGCGGTCGACCTTGAAACCATTTTCATCGTTGAGGGTGATCTCCACCACATCGGCGACATAGGTCGAGAGGCTTTCATGCAGGGCCACGCCGCGGAAACGGCCTTCCGGCAGAGGCTTGTCCCAGCCTGCCTTCTCAGCAGCCACTTTAAGCACGGCGGCATGCCGTGGATGGTGACCGAGCATTGACAAGCGGAAGTCGACCGGATCACGGTTCGCAGCGGCGGCGAGCTCATCGATCAGGGTTTCCACCGCGTAAGCGGTGTGGGTGGAGCCTACCGAACGCCACCACAGCACCGGGATGTTCACGTCCGTGGTGGTCAGCTCGACCTTCAGGTTCGGGATCGCATAGGGCAGGTTGGTGGCGCCCTCTACGGAGGTTGGATCGATGCCGTTCTTGATCATCGCCGCAGAGGTCGAACCGCCCAAGACCGATTGGCCCACGATGTGGTCATGGAGAGCGACGACATTGCCCTTCTTGTCGAGCCCCGCCTTGACTGCGTGCACATAGGCCGGCCGGTACCGCCCACCCCGCATGTCATTCTCGCGGGTCCACTGCACCTTCACTGGCTTGCCGCGTCCCAGTGCACGCGCTGTGGAAACAGCTTCGATAATGACATCTGCATCCAAGACCGCGCGGCGGCCGAAACTGCCGCCGGTCTTCATCACGTGCAGCCTCACCTTGTCCGGCGTGGTGCCGCCTACCTGAGCGGCAGCCGCCTGATAAAGGTCGGGCATCTGGTGTCCGCCCCAGACGTCGATGGTGCCGTCTTCGTTGATTCGGCCGGCCGCGTTGAGTGGCTCGATGGAAGCATGGACAAGATAGGGGAATTCGTAGTGCCCCTCGATGATTTTCTCAGCACTGGCGAACGCTGCGGGAGTGTTACCGTCGTCGCGCGCGGTGGCCGCGCCCAGATCGTCTGCTGCCTTGTTGTATTCGGCCATGATCTCGGCCGTGCCGCGCCCTTCGGCCTTCTCCTCGTTCCAGGTCACCTCCACGAGGTCGCGGCCCTTGAGCGCCGTCCAGGTGTCCCTGCCAACCACGGCAATGCCTCGCGGCGTCTGGACGACATCGACAATGCCGTCGAGTGCCTTGGCCTTGGTTGCGTCGAAGCTCTCGATCTCGGCGCCGAACTTCGGCGGATGGATCATAACGGCCGTCTGGAGTCCCTCCATCATGAGGTCGATCGTGTAGGTCTGCGCGCCGTTGGTCTTGCCGGCGGAATCGTAGCGCTTGAGGCTGTCCGATCCGATCTGGGCCCACTT
Organism: Mesorhizobium sp. M1066; assembly: GCF_040318635.1. Lineage (NCBI taxonomy): Bacteria > Pseudomonadati > Pseudomonadota > Alphaproteobacteria > Hyphomicrobiales > Phyllobacteriaceae > Mesorhizobium > Mesorhizobium sp. M1066. The sequence goes on along the minus strand of NZ_JAMYMR010000034.1, from coordinate 21,956 downwards.
GTCGCGCGGCTTTAGCGGCACGTCGTCGGGAACCGGCATTCCCGCTGCGGCTTCAGCCAGGTCACCGTAGCGCGCCTGCATCCCTGAGGCGTGCGACACGACCCCGGAAGCGACTTTGATCTCGCCGGCTGGCACATCCCACCGCTGCGCCGCGGCCGCCACCAGCAAGGCCCGTGCGGCAGCACCCGCCTTGCGGTAGCGTTCCCACGACGAACTCATCGACGTGGAGCCACCAGTTGCCTGTGCGGCCCCGCCCCAGGCGAGATTGCCGTAGAGCGCGGTATTGCCATATCCGCCGACCACGTCCACCTGCGCCCAGTCGCCGTCGAGCTCTTCCATAACCAGGGTGGCGATGCCGAAATAGGAGCCTTGTCCCATCTCGAACTGCGAGGAGTAGATGATGATTCGGTTCTCCTTTGTGATCTCGACATAGGTCTGGAAGGGGTTCGCCTGAACCTTTGCAGTAGTCGTTTGTGCGATGTCGGACGCCGCCAGCACTAGCCGGTAGCCCACGGCGAGGCCAGCGGTGGTGACGCCCGCGCCGACGAGGAACCGGCGGCGCGTGGGCCGCACGGAGTTATGCTTCGAGAGAAACTGCGACATGCCTCAAGTCTCCAGCCGGTTGGCGGTCTCGTGGATGGCCGCGCGGATGCGATGATAGGTGGCGCAGCGGCAGAGATTGCCGCTCATCGCCGAATCAATATCATCGTCCGACGGCTTAGGCGTCTCTGTAAGGAGGGCCACGGCCGACATGATCTGGCCAGACTGGCAATAGCCGCATTGAGGTACGTCGAACTCGGCCCACACGGCCTGGACCGTTTCGCTTATCTTGCCCGACACACCCTCAATGGTGGTGATCGAGGCTCCTTCGATGTCGCCGACTGCGGTCTGGCACGAGCGCGTCGGCATGCCATTAACGTGAACCGTGCAAGCGCCGCACTGGGCAAGCCCGCAACCGAATTTCGTTCCCGTGAGTCCGATGACGTCACGGACCGCCCAGAGCAGCGGCATCTCTGGATCGACGTCGAGTGTTCGCACCTCGCCATTGAGGGTAAAAGCGACCATTGCTTGCTCTCCTTGTCCTGAGCTGGCTATCTCGTTGAGCCTCCGCCCGCCTGGCAACCGAGCTCTTGTTGCTGAGGCCTAGCCGACCACACCCTAGGAACGCGCAGCTCAAGCAACAAGCCGCTAGGTTGGCGAGTTACGAGATCGTGAAGTGGGTCGTGTCGAAAGGCTGGAGGCAACTGAATGTCATTTTTTGGGCGGACAGGCCGCTTTAGACTGGGTTACACGAGACTGGACATTCGGGTCGTCGCGAACATCGACCGCTGGTCGGCCGCGTCCGGCAGGGCCCTGATTGGCTACACGAAATGAAATGGGACGACTATCGATGGGGGCCTACCTCGACCCGCAACCTCCACGACTGGACCCTCAGGTTTCCGGCTATCGTCCCGGGCGGTGGCCGAGCTCGGCGCCTCGGACGCGATAATAGACGGTGATGCGTTCGTCGTTGACCAGAAGGCTTGTCGCGCATTCCCAGTCTTCAGCGGGCTCTTGGGCGCGGCGGGAGACGTCAGGACCATGCTTGCCGGCTTCGACCTGCTCAAGATCGATGGCGAGGGTCTTCGCGATCGGCCACTCGTCGATCGGCGCAAACCGCTAGTTAACCTGCTGAGACGCCGCCAAACGGCATCGTTCTGAGCGACGAGATCAGCGGCGGCAGCGACATTCTCGCGCAAGTCTCCCAGTTCGGCCTCGACGGCATCGTCTCCAAGCTGCGTGTCAGTCCATATCGATCCGGCCGGCGCCAAGAATGGGTGAGACAAAATGCGTGCTGAGTGATGAGTTCATCGTCATCGGCTGCGAACCCGGCAACAGTTACGGCGGTCGGGAAGCGTGCTCTGGCGAATGTCGAGGACGGAAATCTGGTGTTCGCCGGCGGCATTGGCACCGGCTTCAATGCGCGCACCGGGCCGGAAGTAAAGCGCCGGCTCGATGCCATTCAAATGGATAAACCACCGATTCCTAGTTTGAAGGCGAACGGTGCGGCATGGGCGGAGTGCCCTGCGCAGTCTGTACCTCCGCAGTCGATTGTCGAGTTCGAAGGGGTGTGATTGGCGTCGAGACCGCTCCAGCCATGGCTATCAGCACGCCGAGTGCGTTGTTTTCGATCAGTTCTCGAAATGAGCGGGTAAATACATGCACTTCCTTTCACTTGCCGAACGGGGTTTGCTGTTCACCGGCTGGCATCCGATGGCAAACCTTTCAACGCGGCGGCGATCTGGCGCTTCGCTGCTGGGGGCAGAGGCAGGATGGGACGTGGGGGTTCGGCACTGCAAATGTCAAGTAATTCAGCGAGTGCATAGACGACGCGAAGGCTCGAGAACTCCTTGAAGAGGCTCCAGATCGGGACCAGCGCGGCATTGATCCGTCGCGCTTCGGCCGCATCGCCCTGTTGCGCCGCTGTGACGATCGTCATGCAGACCTCGGGCAGGATGCCCGCGAGGACGCTGTACCATGTGTCGGCGCCGGCGATCATGGCCTCGGCGGCGTTCCAGTCGCCGCTGTAGCCAATCGAGAACCCTTCCGGCAGTGTGCGCCTCTGGGCGGTCAGATGGTTCTTGATCGCATCGCTTTTGTCTGTCGGATTCTTGATGGCGACAATCCCAGCCACCTTTGCCAGGCGGCTGACAAGGGGTGGACTGAAATGGAAATGCGTCGTTCCTGGATTGTCGTAAACGACGATCGGCAGGCCACTTTCGCGCGCCACAGTGGAGAAATGTTCGAACACCTCGTCATCAGTAAGCGGGGTGTAGGAGGCGGCGGCAAGCAAACCCGCAGCTGCTCCAAGGGCCTTGGCGTCTTGCGCGAGCCCCACGGCTTCATCGGTGCGCAGCGCGCCCACACCCACCACGACCGGCATTTGCCCCGCCGTTTGGTCCAAGGTCTCGGAGAGCGCCCGCCGCCGTTGCTCGCGCGACAGATAGATGTATGTGCCGGTGCTGCCGAGAAGACCGATGGAATCGACCTGAGCAATGCCAAGCCGAGCAATCAGCCTGCGCAGGGCAACGCTATCGACGCGGCCGTCACGATTGGTCGGGGTGATGGGGAACGCGGAAAGACCGCTCAGGAATGCCATGGCAAGGCTCCAGATCTATGTGTGAGCGCAGAGGTGGCCGCACGCCAGGTCATTACAAGACGTCCAAAGCCCGCCGCAGATCGGCGATCAGGTCATCAGCGTCTTCAAGCCCCACCGAGAGACGCATGAGATCCTCGCCGACTCCATCGGCCAAATGGGCATCCTTGCGGATCGGCTGCCGAGCACGGGTGAGGCTTGCTGGATGATAGATGAGGCTGTCGGCATCGCCGAGGCTGACGGCGCGAATGATCAGGTTGAGCCGGTCCATCATCCGGCGCGCTCCTTCGTATCCAGCGTGGAGGCCAAAGGCCAACATGCCCGATCCGTTGGACATCTGTTTTCGCGCCGTCACCTGATCAGGGTGCGAGTCGAGGAACGGATAACTCACAAATGCCACCGCCGGGTGCGCTTCCAGCGCCCGAGCCACCGCAAGGGCCGTGGCGCTGTGCCGTTCCATACGCAGCGTCAGCGTCTTGAGACCGCGCAGGATTAGGAAAGCTGACATGGGCGAGAGCGCTGCGCCGGTGATGTAGCGCAGGCCCGTTTCATGCAGCGTACGGAGCGTTTGGGCGTCGCCGAGAAGCGCCCCGCCAAGGGCATCGCCATGACCATTGATGTACTTGGTCAGCGAATGGAGCACGATGTCCGCCCCGTGCTCAAGCGGTCGCTGGAGCGCGGGCGAGGCGAAGGTGCTGTCGACTGCAACCCTTACACCGCGCGCGTGAGCGCGCTCGGCAATTGCCGCTATGTCGAGGATGCGGCTCAGCGGATTCACCGGCGTCTCGAAGAAAACCAGCCGCGTCCGCTCGGTGATCGCAGCATCGAGATTGTGGGGATTTGACAGATCGACCGCGACGACCTTGATGCCGAAGCGGGGGACCGCCTGTTCGACCATGGCAAGCGTGTTCGCATAAAGCGTCTTGTGGACGATGAGTTCATCGCCCTGGGACAGGAGCGACAGGATCAGAGTGCCGAAGGCCGCCATCCCCGAGGCAACAACCAGCCCCGCCTCGGCTCCTTCCAGATTCGCGAGCCGCTGCTCGAGGATCTCGGTCGTGGGATTGTATTCGCGCGCATAGAGCCGTCCACCAAGGGCGGCGGCGGCATCGTTTGCTGCCACGCTTTCGAACCCATAGGTTGACGTCAGGAACACTGGCGGCTGGACGGCATTGGAAAAGCCGGCCGGATCGTAGCCATGATGGATCGCCCGGGTGGCAAATCCGGGGCTGGTGCGGTTGAGCGACCCCGTGGGAGCATCGGTTTCGGATTGATGGGAGCTGGTCATTCGGCCTCTGCGATCTCTCTTGGGGTTCCGAAAGATTGACGGCAACCTGGCCAATGTGAAATATCCAGTTGGCGATGAAAGAGATGGTCCAGTCTTCAAGTGCCGGGTCTGCAGCGCGCTCGCACGCGATGGGTGCACGCCAGATATACGAAGCCCTTCGCGAGCAAATCCTCGGCGGCGTCTACGAAACCGGCAGTCAGTTGCCATCCTCCCGGGCCCTGGCAAATGACCTCGGCGTTTCACGAACCACGGTGACGGTCGCCTATGAGCAACTGGCTGCGGAGGGTTTCATCGAAGTCCGTCAAGGCGCACGACCTCGCGTTGCGTCTTCGTTGATGGGTCATGGGACGGGGCGCACTCACGCGCAACGGGTCGGCCCGATCCACCTGTCCGCATATGGCGAGCGGCTGCGCGCGACGTCACCCTGGCCAGATTATCTGCCGACTGGGCTGAAGGTCGAGTTCCGCTATGGCGACCTCGCGCCGTCGGATTTCCCTTCATTGGTCTGGAAACGCGCGATGAACGAGGCGATGGGGCAGCGCCCGCTGCGTCTTGCCTATGACGATCCTCGCGGCTCGCGCCGGCTCCGCCAGGCGCTTCAGGGATATCTCTGGCGCGCCCGGACCCTGAGCTGCGACCTCGACCAGATCATCATCGTCAGCGGTTCGCAGCAGGGCCTTGATCTGTGCGCGCGCCTGCTTCTCGATCCCGCCGACCGCTTCGTCATCGAGGATCCGTGCTACAGGATGGCGCGTCAGGTCTTTGCCAGTACGGATGCCTCACCCATCCCGGTCATCGTCGACGAAGACGGGATGAGGACCGAGTTGCTGGCGGGGATCGAAGCACGACTGGCTTATGTGACGCCATCGCATCAGTTTCCGCTGGGCGGCGTCATGCCGATCGCGCGCCGCCATCAGCTTCTGGAATGGGCGCGGCACAACAACGCCTATGTGATCGAGGACGACTACGACAGCGAATATCGCTACGACATCAATCCGGTCCCTCCGCTGCACAGTCTCGAGGACCACGGGGCTGTCATCTATCTCGGCACGATATCCAAGACGCTCTCGCCAATGCTGCGCATCGGCTACCTCGTCGTCCCACCCGAATTGCAGGAGGTCTTCGCAACCGCCAAACAATTCGCAGACCGGCATTCGCCGGTCGCTGAACAGGAAGCGCTGGCATCGTTGATCGAGAGCGGCGGCTACGAAAGCCATGTGCGCCGTGTGCGCAGGCTGAACGGCGAGCGTCGGGAAACGTTGTTGGGCGCCTTGCAGCACAGCTTCGGGGATCGCATCACTGTCCAGGGAGCTGATGCGGGACTGCACGTCGCGGTTTGGTTCAATGACCTGCCACGATCGCGGGAAACGGCCTTGGTCGAATCCGCCCGCGACGCTGGCCTGGGGCTACACTTGATCTCGCCGCTCTACGAACGGCCATCGGACGAAGGCCGCACCGATCGCGTCGGACTTGTCATGGGCTATGCCGCCTTGAGCATTCGGCAGATCGGGAAGGGCGTTGAGGTCCTGCGAGAGGTTGTCAAGCAGGTGCAAGACGCGATGCCGGCGCGGAACAACTGAGACGGGGCGACGCCGAAAGCTGGCGCTGAAAACGGTCCGAGGGCCCCCGGTATTTCTTTCCAAACAGCCAACTGGACCGGGAAAATGCCATGCAACTGGCGCTGTTGATCAGGCCAGTTTTGCAGCAGGTTTGCACGAGACGAATTTCCGAGAGCGATGATGACCTGGCGAGGAAAGCTGCTTCACGTCCATATCGCGCCTGCCGCCTCCTATGAAATGGAGGAGCTGGCGCAGGCGCAGTTTATTGCCGGCCAAGGCATTGTCGGAGACCGCTACTACCTGGGGACGGGGACCTATTCCGCGCGTCCTGACGTTCGCGAAGTGACGCTGATCGAAGCTGAAGTCTTGGACGCCATCGCGCAGGGCGAACCCAGAATTCCGGGCTTCAAGGCCAAGCTCGCACCCGAAGATCACCGGCGCAATCTGACGACACGAGGCGTTCCGCTTAGCCATCTTGTCGGCAAACGCTTCCGGGTCGGGGAAACGATCCTCAGGGCCGCCCGGATGAATGTGCCGTGCAAGTATATCGAGGAGTTGCTCGGGCTTCCGGGTCTCTACGAGGGGCTTCTGAACCGCTCCGGCCTGAACTGCACAATCGAGGTCGGGGGCGTGATCCGGCCCGGTGATCTGATCTTGCCCATCGACGAGTGAAACGCCATGGCCTCGCCGCGCATCATCATGAAGCTGACCGTGACCGCCGCCCGCAAGGAGCCGGGCGACGTGCTGGTCATCGACCTGAAACACCCACGCAAAGCTGTGCTGCCGGCGTTCGAAGCGGGTTCTCACGTCGACGTCCATCTGCCTGAAGGGAAGGTGCGTCAGTATTCACTTTGCGGCGACCCGACCGAGCTTGGCCGCTACACCATCGCGGTGAAGCGCGAGAATGACGGCCGTGGCGGCTCGGCGTGGATCCACGAAACCATTGCCGTCGGCTCCACATTGCCTGTCTCCGCGCCACGCAACCATTTTGCGCTCAAGCCAGGCGAGGGGCCGACTTTGCTGCTGGCAGGGGGAATCGGGATCACCCCGATTCTGGCCATGGCGCGCGCGCTCACCCGGCAGGCCAAGCCCTTCGAGTTGCACTATTTCACCCGCAGCCGGGCGCTCACGCCACTCTTGGCGGCGATCGGGAGCGATCTTCCTGGCGGCAATGTGCGGATCCATTTCGACGACGAGCCTCAGACCCGGCAGAACATCGCCGCGCTGCTGGCGAACCGTTCGGACGACGCGCAGACATACTACTGCGGACCGCCTGGCTTCATGGCGGTTGTGGGGCGCGCGGCTCAACACTGGCCCAAGGGTACTGTTCATTTCGAAACTTTCCAGCCTCCCGAGTTTGATGGCGCGCCACCGGAACCATTCGTCATAGAACTGGCTGAGGGCAGGGTGGTTGAGGTTTCGGCTGAGACCACGGCACTGGCCGCCTTGCGTGCGGCCGGTGTGCCGTTGATGGCCTCGTGTGAGAACGGGGTGTGCGGGACCTGCGAATGCGCAATGCTGGCGGGACAGCCGATCCATCGGGATGCCGTCCTGTCCAAGGAGGCACGCGGCCACCGCTTCATCCCCTGCGTGTCGCGCGCGACAGGTGTGTTGAAACTCGATCTTTGACCATTTGGGCGGGGGTCCTGTGAGACCGGCAGCTGATTTGCGGGAAACTGAATGACGAGGAAACTGGAATATCTGAACGAGATCGAGCGCTGCGTCTCCTGGCTCGCAGCCTGGACGATCCACCACGCCAACCACGTCCGCGAGGGCGATGAGATCAAGGTCGGGGGGCATCAGGCCTCGTCCGCGTCGCTGAGCACCATCATGACCGCTCTACGGTTCGGTCCTGCGCCCGCAGGATCGGGTGGCGGTCAAACCCCATGCGGCGCCGATCTTCCATGCACTTCAGTATCTGGCGGGCAACCAGACCCACGAAAAGCTCATGAACTTCCGCGGCTACAAGGGCGCGCAGAGCTACCCTTCGCGGACGAAGGATGTCGACGATGTCGACTTCTCGACCGGGTCGGTGGGTCTCGGCGTTGCTCAGACGCTGTTCTCGTCGCTGGTGCAGGACTACGTCTCGGGTCACGGCTGGATGAAGGAGCGTGCCGAGGGCCGAATGGTCAGCCTGATCGGCGACGCCGAGATGGATGAAGGCAACATCTACGAGGCCCTGATCGAAGGCTGGAAGCACGGGCTCAGGAACTGCTGGTGGGTGGTCGACTACAATCGCCAGTCGCTCGACGCCGTGATCCGGGAGGGCCTCTGGCAGCGGTTCGAGCAGATTTTTCGCAACTTCGGCTGGGACGTGATGGTCCTGCGCCACGGCGCTCTGCAAGAGGCTGCCTTTGCCGAGCCGGGGGGCGAGAAGCTGCTCGAGTGGATAGAGCGCTGTCCGAACCAGCTCTATTCGGCGCTGACCTTCCAAGGGGGTGCTGCCTGGCGCAAGCGGCTGCTCGACGAGATCGGAGACCAAGGGCCGGTCACCACTCTGATCGAACGCCGCTCCGACGACGAGTTGCAGGCGTTGATGACGAACCTTGGCGGGCATGACATGCCGAGCCTCCTCGAAGCCTTCGAGGCGGCGTTCAGGCATGACCGTCCCGTCTGCTTCATCTGTTACACCATCAAGGGCTACGGTCTGCCGCTTGCAGGACACAAGGACAACCACGCGGGGCAGATGACGCCCACGCAGATGGAAGACTACCGCCTGCAAATGGGCGTAAAGCGGGGTGAGGAGTGGGACAAATGGGCGGCCGCCACCTTCCCGGAAGCGGAACTTGACGCCTTCTTCGCAAAGGCGCCGTTCTTCAGTGAGGGGCGTAGGAGGCTGTCTGCGCCGTCGGTGCCGGTGCCTGAAACCCTTCCGTCACCGGGGCAGCCCGGCAAGCCGCTCTCGACCCAGATGGGGTTCGGCCAGATCCTGAACGACATCGCACGCGAGCGCAGTCTGCTTGCCGACCGCATTGTCACCACCTCGCCCGATGTGACGGTCTCGACCAATCTCGGTGGCTGGGTCAACCGGCGCGGCCTTTTCGCCCGGGAGACCATGGCGGACACCTTCAAGGCCGAACGCATTCCGTCGACCTTTACCTGGGAATTTGGGCCGAAGGGGCAGCACCTCGAGCTCGGGATCGCCGAGTCGAACCTGATGATCATGCTCGGGGCGCTCGGTCTCTCGCACTCGATCAATGGCGTGCGCCTGCTGCCGATCGGGACAGTCTATGATCCCTTCATCTACCGATCGGCCGACCAGCTAAACTACGCCTGCTATCAGGATGCGCGCTTCATGCTGGTCGCAACGCCCTCGGGCGTGACGCTAGCGCCCGAGGGCGGAGCACACCAGTCGATCGGCACCCCATTGATCGGCATGGCGCAGGATGGGCTTTGCGCCTTCGAACCGGCCTTCGTCGACGAACTGTCCGTGATCATGCGCTTTGCCTTCGATTACATGCAACGTAATGGCGAGGGGGATCCGGATGAGACGACGTGGCTGCGTGATCAGACCGGAGGATCGGTCTATCTTCGCCTGTCAACCCGGCCGCTCGAGCAGCCGCTGCGCGACATGAACCCGGCGCTCGCGTGGGACATCGTCAATGGCGCCTATTGGCTGCGTCCGCCTGGGCCCAATGCGAGTGTCGTCATTGCTTATCAAGGCGTCGTCGCGCCGGAGGCGATTGCCGCGACGGGTCTTCTGGCGGAGGACCGGCGCGATGTCGGGCTGCTCGCGATCACCTCCGCGGACCGGCTTAGTGCGGGCTGGCAGGCGGCGGAACGTGCCCGGCAGCGTGGCGCGATTGGCGCGCTGAGTCATATCGAGCGGCTGCTCGCGCCGCTATCGCGTGACTGCGGCATCGTCACCGTGATCGACGGCCACCCGGCGACGCTCGCGTGGCTCGGTGGGGTTAACGGGCATCGCGTGAAGGCGCTCGGGGTCGAGCAGTTCGGCCAGACGGGGACTATTGCGGACCTATACCGTCACCACGGCCTGGACACCAACGCCATCGTACATGCGGCGCAGGCGGTCAGTGCGGGACCGGCTGTTCGCTACCGGAAGGCGCTGCCTTGACCATGAGCTACCGGATGCTCCGTGGCTGGTACGGATCGGCTGTTTCCACGGGCGTTCCGGTTCGCTTCAAAGCGGACAGGGCCGGGACACTGTGGACGTTCTGATCGCGCTTGAGTAGCTTGTGCGACCCCGAGGGTCACCTGGAATACGCAGGGAGGCGGCTTTTATTTAGCTTTGCGTCCAATTACGAATTCGATCCAATCCAGTCCGGAGCAAAAGCTCCGCGTCCTCCCGATTTTCGGCTTCGACGTAGCACCGCATTTCCGGGGCATTTCCGGATGGACGCAAATGCAAGACACGCTTATCCGCGAGAGTGATACGAAGTCCGTCAACATCGCTAACCTTGCTTACCACTCCAATCGACCCGACGAAGGCGGCGATGTTAGTTTCCGCTGTACGAAGGTATGTCATGAGGCGAGTGCTGCTTTCGACGGAAAAATTTTCCAAGCGATCCGCCGCCGCTGCCGGCAATTGAAAGGAACTGCCAATCTCCGACAGTGGCTGCCCACTTGTACTAACAAGGGAAAGTGCCGCAAGGATGGGGAGAAAACTGTCGCGTGTAGGTAGCGCTGGCAGTTTAGTTCCGTTCGGGTCAAAGTCCGTGCCGGTCAACAAACCACCGTTTGCTTCGAAACCAACCACGCGCTCGTGACCCGACGCAACCAAATCGAGCATGGCAGCAATAACAAATGGCGATCCAACCTTGGTACGCACGACTTTAAAAGAACCTGCGGTCTCGATACCAGAGTTTGATGTGACCGGCGTGACGACTGCCTTCGCTTGCAGGAAGTTCGCCGTAATCAGGCCTAACAAATCACCGCGAAGGGGGTCTCCGTGGTCGTCAGCTACCAGTGGGCGGTCACCATCGCCATCTGCCGAGACGACCGCATCAAGCCGATGCTCTTTGGCCCAGAGCTTGAACTGTTGAGCAGTCTCGTCAGAGACCGCTTCAGTGTCGACAGGAATGAAACCTTCCGAACGTCCCAGGGTTACGACCGTCGCACAGTGATATGAGAGAATGTCAACCAAGAGATCGCGCGCGACTGTGCTGTGCTGATATACGCCCACCCTTAAGCCCTTTAGAGCATTAATCTCCATAAGCTTTCGATTGCGCGCCATGAAAAAGGCCTTGCATTCGGCCTCCCGGTGCTGCCGACTTGCAACAGCACCTTCAAGGGCGTATCCGCGCTTCTCCAACTGCAAGGCGATGCGCGTTATCTCCCGCTCATCACCCTTGTCGATCTCACCGTCGGGTCGATAGAATTTTATTCCATTACGGTCGGCCGGAATGTGCGAGCCTGTGATCATCAAACAACCACTCTTACGCGCCTGAGCATACAGTGCCAGGGCAGGGGTGGGGACTGCGCCGCAATCGACTACGATGAAGCCGAGCGCGGACAGTGCCGCCGCACAGACGGCGGCGATGGCCGGACTCGAGGCGCGAAAGTCGCGCCCTATGAGTATCTCGTCGCCAATTCTGGCCAGGCCGGATTCCAGTAGGAATGTCGCGAATGCCGTTGCATATAGGGCAGAGGCGGCTCCTGCCAATTCTGTCGCCAGGCCCCGTAATCCACTTGTTCCGAATTTCATACCAAATCCGACGTTGCTAACCGGGTTTTGAAGGTAACATGCTCAAACTTTGGCTCGTCCGGAATGCCCATCGACAGATCCCTCGGACGAGAACAAGAAGTACATTCGGTTACCGTAGACGCGTTCGGTTATCGACGGTTACCCTTGTGAGGATTGACGCAGTCGGCGTCGGCGTGGGCAGCGCACCGTGACCTTCACGGCGACGAGGTTGGAGCGGATGGGCTCCGGGTCCGGCAGGGCTCCTCGCGGCTGGCTCACATGAGCGCAATCGCCATCGAGTGATTGTCTCAGTCTACATTAGCTCTGGGTCCCGAAAGCGCGTACAGGCCTGAGACGCAGCAAATCCTCTTATCTATCGCCGTTCGGTGTAGCTCCCGTTCAGAAATGCATGATAGACACTCTCGATGCCTTCCATGAGAGTGATCTTTGCTGCCCACCCCAAAGTGCGCAGCTTGTCGACGCTCATCAGCTTTCGCGGTGTACCGTCAGGTCTAGAGTGATCATGCGCGATCTCCCCAGTAAATCCGACTACACGGCAGATCATTCTAGTCAGCTCTAGGATCGTGATGTCCTGTCCGCAGCCGAGATTGACGTGATCATGATCAGAGTAGTTCTTCAGAAGGAAGACTAATGCGTCGGCGCAGTCGTCGACGTGCATGAATTCCCGACGTGGTGTGCCCGTGCCCCAGATGGTGATTTGCTTATCACTTATGAGCTTAGCTTCATGCGCTTTCCGGATCAGCGCTGGGATGACGTGGCTTGACTGCAAGTCATAATTGTCGCCTGGCCCGTAGAGATTCGTCGGCATAGCGGAGATGTAGTCGCGGCCATATTGCTGACGATAGGCTTGAGCCATTTTGATGCCGGTGATCTTGGCGACGGCGTAGCATTCGTTGGTGCGCTCTAGTGGCCCGGTCAAAAGCGCGCTTTCAGGAATGGGCTGTGGTGCCATCTTCGGATAGATGCAAGACGAGCCGAGGAAGAGGACGCGGTCGACATTGTTTTCGTGGGCTGCCGCGAAGATATTGGCCTCGATCATCAGATTGTCGTAAAGAAAGTCGACCGGATAGGTGGCGTTCGCGAGAATACCACCTACCTTTGCCGCCGCCATAATGATAGCGTCCGGTTTCATCACTGCCACGAAGTTTTCAACCTCGGTCTGTCGCTTGAGGTCTAGCTCTCCCCGAGGGGCGGCCACAACTTTGCAGTCTTCAGACGCGAGTCGGCGTACAACAGCGCTGCCCACCATACCTTTGTGGCCAGCGACCCACACGGTTTTTCCGTTCAGATCATACATTACGCTTCCTTCATGACTACAGATGTCTGCATGACCTTCAGGTCTTCGCGTACCATTTCCGCAGCAAGCTCGCGCACGGATGTCTCATGCACCCAGCCGAGCTTCTCCTTCGCCTTGGTAGCGTCACCCAGGAGAAGATCGACTTCCGTGGGGCGGAAGTAGCGTGGGTCCACTTGGACTAGGCATCTGCCGCTCGCTACATCATAGCCCTTTTCGCCGACACCCTTGCCACGCCATTCGATCTCGACGCCGATATCTTCGAAAGCCCACTCGACGAATTGGCGGACAGGAGTCGTTTTGCCCGTAGCCAGCACGTAATCATCCGGTTGATCCTGCTGTATCATCATCCACATACCTCGCACGTACTCACGCGCATGGCCCCAATCGCGTTGAGCATCGAGATTGCCGAGATAAAGCTTGTCCTGCTTGCCCAGGTAGATAGCAGCGGCAGCGCGGCTGATCTTGCGCGTCACAAAAGTTTCGCCACGAAGGGGGCTTTCGTGATTAAAAAGAATGCCGTTGGAAGCGTGCATACCATAGCCCTCGCGATAATTGACGACCATCCAGTAGGCGTAGAGCTTGGCGGCGGCGTAAGGGCTGCGCGGATAAAAGGGCGTCGTTTCGTTCTGCGGTACGGACTGCACGAGGCCGTATAGCTCCGAAGTCGAGGCTTGATAGAAGCGGGTCTTGTCCGTCAGACCGAGGAGGCGAATCGCCTCAAGAAGTCGCAATGTACCGATACCGTCCGCGTTTGCTGTGTACTCAGGTGTTTCGAACGACACCTGCACATGGCTCTGAGCAGCCAAGTTGTAAATTTCGTCTGGCTGAGATTCCTGAACCACGCGGATGAGGTTAGTCGAATCAGTGAGGTCACCGTAATGCAAGATCAGGCGCGGATCAGATTCGTGCGGGTCTTGGTAGAGGTCTTCGATACGACCCGTGTTGAAGGAAGAGGAACGTCGCTTAATCCCATGAACGATGTAGCCTTTTTTGAGAAGAAGACGGGCAAGATAGGCACCATCCTGTCCAGTTATGCCCGTAATAAGAGCAACTTTTCTGCTATCGCCCATTCTATTCCTGCTCTATTAAAGTTTAAAGTTTCGGCTCCGGCTCGCCACGCCGACACAATGTGCGGCCAGCCCCGTGCGCTATGGAGCACTTCGACAGATGCGGCGCGAAGCTCGTCATTGACAGTCCGCCAGCCGAGCACACCTCTTGCTTGGAGGCACAGCAAAATAGAGTTGCGCCGCTAACCTGTCGGCTTCGTACATGCGGTCTGAGTGCCGCTCAGCTCACGCCGTGAGCGACATGTACTCTCAGCACCTTGCAGCTGATTTGCTCATCCATCAGTGAGTGAGGACGCCTTTCTTTCTTGCTTCAGCGTCTTCTAATGGGAATTGTTTGGATCAGTGAAATCGATTGTTTGGATAAAGTGCATCCACAGAATGGATGGTCTGACCGAGCAGCGGGGGCGCATCGCCGGCCCGGAGTCGTAGGCGCGAGCTTCCGTTCGGGGCGAGGAACGTTCGTGGCCGCGAGCCCTCACCACAGCATCCGGCACAGGTCGTGCAGAACTTTGGGAGCAGACTGCAGATTCTGTCGATCAGCTGGTTCCAGGCGCGTCGAGCTGTCGACTTCATCTCGCCCGGTACCGGTTGCTGTATGCAGCCTTGCACCCTTGGCGTATGGCGTCGACGGAACGATTTGCTCCGGCAGGCAGTGTCGCAGCGTTTCCCGGCTGTTTCGGCTCTATTGGCCGGGCCCGCGTCAGCCGAGCCCCTTCATCATGGCATCCAACACATGGATGGCCGGCATCCACTCAATAGATTTTACATATGCCGCGGAGGCCCAGTAGAGAAGGCTGAACCGGAAGCGAGGGCATCGGCTTCAAGCTGTGCGAGCGTCACGGGATTAGTGGGCAGTGCTGAGTGAGCTCTTCTGCCCTATGGCCCGGCCTCTGCCAAGCGCCCGGCGTCAGGGTCTACGTGTCGACTAAGGATACCAAACCGGGCAACCTCCTCTCTGAACGAGATTTCCGAAAATGCATGTTAGTGGATTGGAAAAGCGCCGGTTCGTCGTCTCTCGGAGGCGTACGGGGTTCGGTGATTGTCTGTGGTCATTGGCGGCCGCTTGGCGCTACGCGCAGCGGTCGGGACGAACTCTAGTCATCGACTGGCGGGGGGCCTGCTACCTCGACCAACCCTTCACAAATGCGTTTCCGGTGTTCTTCCAGCCGATCAATGACATCGCTGGCGTGCCGGCTATTTCCGACGACCGGATCAACGACGTTTCCTTCCCTGGTCCATTCTTCCCGGAGTGGTGGAACAGGCCGGCGATCGAGTGCCTTTACCGGCCAGATGAGCAGATTTTCCAAGAGCGCGATGAGTTGGGCGAGCTCTTTCAGGCCGAACACGATGTCGAAGCGAACACAGTAGTGTGTGACGCTTGTCTGATGTGGCGGTGCGATGAGGATGCAGAGCGGCAGGTGTTCCAGAGTGTCCAACCTCGGCCAGAAATTCAAGCCCGCATAGATGCCATTTATCAGAAATGTTTTGAGGGGCACAGCATCATCGGGATTCATGTTCGGCACGGTAACGGTGAAGACATCATGGAGCATGCGCCCTACTGGGCCGATCCGGAGCTCGCCGTTCGGCAAGTGTGCGCTGCAATTGACAAGGCTAAGGCGTTACCGCACCCCAGGCCTGTGCGGCTGTTCTTATGCACGGACAGCGCGCGGATACTGGATCTTCTGTCGGCCAGGTTTCCCGATCTGCTCACTGTCCCGAAGCACTTCGGATCCAATCAAGGTGGCCCCTTACACACTGCAGCACTCGGGATTGACGGCGGAATTTCCGCCCTCGTTGAGATGTATCTTCTCGGGCGCTGCGATACCGTAATTCGGTTTCCCCCGACGAGCGCCTTTACACGATATGCACGCCTTTTCGCACCACGGGTAATTGAATTCGATCTGAAAGAGCCAAGTCGTTTGACTTTGATAGAAGGCAGCCAAGTCTCTGATCTCAGTTAAGACCCGCCACCTGCGCAATTCGGCAGACGCAACCAACAGGCATAGTTGAATGCGCATTTCTCACCGACGCCAGTGGAGGCGTCGTACATTATCGATAGCGTCGTCATCTGACGCCGCCTGCAACGCGCCGGAACTTCGCTGTTACGCGGGGGCCGCAGACAAGCCAGAGCGACGGCGATCGTGACGCTGACGCTCGAAAGAACGCGGGCGATCACTCCAGAGACGAAATTGAGGTTGGTTATGAAAGTCATTCCCGTGATCATCAGCGGCGGAGCCGGATCGCGGCTATGGCCCGCCTCAAGGCAATCGCACCCCAAACCTTTCCTCAAAGTGGCGGATGGATATTCTCTCATTCAGCAGACTGTGCTGCGCGCCGCTTCGATAGAAGGTGTCGTGGAACTCGTCGCTGTGACATCCGGGGACCACCTCTTCCTGACCAAGGACGAATTTGACGAACTGGATTCCGTGGTCCTGCCACGCACCTTTCTGCTCGAGCCCGAAGCTCGGGATACGGCCGCCGCCGTGGCTGCAGCCGCGATCCATGCGAGGGCAACGCAAGGCCCTGACGCGATCCTGTGCGTCTTCCCGGCCGATCACCTGATTAGCAACCTGCCTGCGTTTTTAGACGTCATGGGCCTGGCCATGGAACATGCGAAGCTCGGGCGGATCGCCACATTGGGCATCACCCCAACCAGACCGGACACCGCATTCGGCTACATCGAAGCAGATGGTGAGAACGTCGTCCGTTTCGTTGAAAAACCGGATCTGGATACAGCCAAAGCCTATGTCGCGTCTCAACGCTTCTTCTGGAACGCCGGCATCTTCTGCTTCAGTGCGCAAACCATGCTCGACGAGATGGTTTTGCATTGTCCCGAGGTGCTCCAGGCCGTCGCCGACAGCTATGAGAACGGCCGCGCCAGTCAATGCCAAGGCTTTGCCAAAATCGAACTCGCGCCTGAGCATTTCGGTTCCGCGCCGCGAATCTCGCTCGACCACGCTGTCATGGAGAAGACTAACAGACTTGCCGTGATTCCCTGCGACATGGATTGGAACGACATCGGATCTTGGAACGCAATGGCCGATTTGATCGCCCCCGACGAAAGCGGGAACAGGATACGCGGCGATGTGCACATGGTCGACACGACCGGCACCTATGTGAGCTCCGACAAGCGCGTCATCGGCACGGTGGGCGTAAGCGATCTGGTGATCGTGGATTCCCCGGACGCTTTGCTTGTCACATCCCGCGACCGCGTTCAGGACGTTAAGAAGCTCTTCGAGGGCCTCAAGGCTTCGGGACATGAAGCTCATCTGGTCCATAGCACGGTACACCGGCCCTGGGGTACCTATACGGTTCTGGAGGAAGGCGAGCGCTTCAAGATCAAACGCATCGAGGTGAAGCCCGGTCGCCAGTTGAGCCTGCAGATGCACTATCATCGTTCGGAGCACTGGGTCGTGGTCAGCGGCTCCGCCAAAATCGTCAATGGCGAGCAGGAGTTGTTCCTGGGGACAAACGAATCTACTTACATCCCCTGCGGCCATAAGCATCGGCTCGAGAACCCAGGCAGAATTGACCTGGTTATCATTGAAGTGCAGAGCGGCGATTATCTCGCCGAGGATGATATCGTTCGCTTCGACGACGAATATGGTCGAACGTAGATAACAGTACAAAAAACGTTAAACGGCGAGCCGTCGCTCAAGGATCTCTGTCGTGGGTTCTGGGCCTGACATTGGCAAGCAGCGGGCCGAGCGTGTCATAGTATCCGCCCCGCACTCTCATCAGGCACTCGATCGTGGTCGAAAACATCGGTGAGCGCTTGACAGCGCGCCGTCCGCGGTAACGAAGACTTCAGATCTTTTTAGGCGGACCCGTTGCTCAGCTGTTCAACGGCACAGCCGTATTTCAGCCTGTAGGCGGCAATGAAATCCTCATCGCTGCAGATGCAGCGGCCACTGGAATCTTTGGCTTTCGGATCATGGAGGTGAGAACCAAGGCGGCGCAGTAGATTCACGCGAGTGCTGGTCGTCGGACTCATCGGAAAACCCGCACTGTGCTTGACCAGGTCTGCGGCAAGCATGATCCCGGCAAGCGCTGACTGAAAGGCCATCGGAACCACGGTTCGAACGAGACGACTTCCATCGCTAAGCTGGAACACCAGGCCGCCGCAGATAACCTGCTGATAAAAGGAACGGAGGGGCTGGCCAACAAACGCGGCGAGCGGCTCAAACGGCACAGCCATCGCCGTAGCCACCCGAGCTACGAACTCATTGGGGACTCCGGTATTGGTCTGCAGGAGCGTTTTTACCTCCTCGTGTGCTTCCGGCATTCCGAGTTCCTCCGCGACCAGTTGGTGTTCGTCCTTGGATTTCCCGGTCGGCATGTACATGCAGCAAAGGCAAGCCTGGCCGTCATCGAAACCGTGCCGCGAGATGCCTAGATCTTGCTCCTGAGTCCAGGCGTTCGCGATCCATCGGGGCAGAGCACCTTGGACAGCTAGACGGTCGGCGGCGGTGTCAAGCGCCACACCCACTCGGTCGAATACCCAGTCGCCCCGGCGCGCAACATATTCTGCCCACTTCATAGGGTGCGCCTCGACCTCAAGGGGGGTGGACCGAAGGGCGTGGGTTGCTAGGGCCGCCTTAGAGAGGCCGACCTCCGCCTGACCTGCCAACACGTAGCGCTGCAGGTTTGAGAGTTCGATAGCTTCGTGATCAACTACATGCAGGCGCCCGGACAGACCGGATTGCCTCGCCAGCGCCCAGAGCGAGCTATGGCCTATCGCGCCGAGCCCAATGAGGTGCGTTTCACCTAGAGCAGACTGCCTGTCACGTTCCATAACGCCTCCAACCGCAGATCAAGCGAAATGGACGTCTAGGCGCACTAGCAGGAGATCTACAATAAAACGGGCGAGCGTCTGCGCCTTCCCCACTTTTACCCACTCTCTATTCGCCTGGGATGTATCTCGGGACCACGCGGAAATTACAGAGATCCCGACTCCAACGAAGGTGATAAAAATTGTGCCTCTATTGCACTTGGATATCTTTCAGGACATTATGGAGTTTCCAGAGCCGTTAACACCGTATGCTCAAGCGCAAATGATAAATAGGGAGATCGCTTATGTGGTCTGCTTGCCGCTTTTGGATCGTGTTCATCACTCTCCTGCCGGTGTTATTCGCAACGCCAGCGGCTGCTAGTTGTCCGGACTGTAACGACGAACGTTGCGTCTTTGGCGCCTGCGGATGCGTGCCGCGAATTGGCTGCGTTATCCCGGTCCCCATTCCTGGCACCACGAAGCCTGGCTCGCTGGTTCCGGATTCGCCAGTTCCGTTGCCTCCGTCGATCCAAGAGAAAGTCGACGAGCTCGGCGAGGACGCAACGCGCACAGTCCAGCAGCTCGGAGGCGACACGCTGACGACCATCCAAAAAGCTGCCGGCGACACGGTCCGGACATTGCAGCAAGCCAATGGAGACGTCTTTGCGACGGTTCAACAGGCCGGCGAGGATGCTATCACCACGACCCACAAAGCAGCAGGCGACGTGGCCGAGACTTATGTCAAGGCGTGGCGCGACGTCGGTGAGCAGGGAAAGCGCAGCTTTGATGATGCTGTTGATGCCGGCGAGGCGACGAAGCACTTTGTAGAAAATCAAGCCAAGGCTGATTTCGAAGCCCTAAATAAAGCTGCTAAGCGATTTGAAGACGGAAAAGTTGTCGACGCCATGTGGGGGCTCGGCATGGACCCCCTCAAGTCCGGCGAAGAGAACTTCGCTAAAGCAACCCAAGAGAGCAAGGTGATCAGTGCCGCTGCCGCCACAGCGGCAGCCGCTTACGGCGGGCCCGCCGGTGCCGCCGCATATGCCGCCTGGTCGACCTATCGCCAAACGGGCAACGCTGACATGGCACTACGCGCCGGACTGTTGGCTGCAGTAACCTCCCAGACTGGCTCATCAATCGGTCAGATGCCGACCGGTACCGCCGGCGAGATCATTAAGAAGGCTGCCATGGCCGGCGCCGCAGGTGGTGTCGCAATTGCCGCTGCCGGTGGTGACGAGCAAGCGATCAAAGACGGATTCCTGAAGTCAGCGGGCGCAGTGCTTGTCCAAGGAGGAACTGAAAAGCTGAAGGCGTATTCTCCGGAAGCCAATGACGCATATGAAATCGCGCAATGTATCTCGGCTCGCGACGTCGACTGCTTGTCAAATACGACATGGGCACGGGATGCTAAGGGGAAGATCCTATACGATGAAACGGGCAAGCCGAGGATCGATACCAGCGAGATTGACCCCGACAACTACATAGGAAAGTGGAGTCAAGTTGACCCGCAGTCGGTGGAAGGCCAGGTGAATGCCATCATCGCGCAAACCTCAAAACTCCCTAAAACGGAGGCAATACCCATTTTGGACAACAAGTGGGTTCTGACCTGGACGTTAGGCAAGGAACGTCACATCAAGAAGGAAAGGCCTACTGTAGTGCTCACCTATGTCGGAGACGACCCTCCGTTTGTTTCTACGGTTACCTACGGCGACGCGGCTACCGAAGCCTCCCAGCCGCCGCCAGAAGATGCAAGGCCGGACACTGGTGATAAGCTAGTCGCCTACTACGAAAAGCCTGCCGATCGAAAGAGAGTAATAGACGCCTTTGAGAAGAATTCGATCGAGTACACTAAACTTGACTATGTCGGTCTAGAACATACGAAAACTTTGTCAAATGCCTTAATCTGCGGACCAAATACGCGCGTTGCAGATCTAAAAAAGGTAGCGTTTTCACTGATGAGAGCGGGCGTAGATATAAAGTACATTGGAACGAAATCGACCAATAAACCTGGCCAGATATCCGTATTAAATCTTCAGAGGAAAAAGTTAACTATTAACACACCGAACATTACACGAAAGCAGGTAAATGAACTTACTACGTGTCCTGCGGCATTAAAGAATTATTAAAGACCAAGCTTCCTCTCCCCGAACGTCGCGAGTTCTTGTGTCCGCTGTGGGTAGAAACCAGACTCTCCGAAATATCCGTAATGAGGCGCGGCCGTTTGCGCCGTGGACGAGCGTCGGGTTCGGGCCAGACCCAGACATCACACCGGCCGACCTAAACGTCTGCTTTCGCAGGGCGGTTCTTGAAAACTGCCTGTCCGCTTTCGGCCGCCCTCCTGAATCTTTGTGCTCTGGCCAATAGTGGCCTGAGGAGAAACGATATGGGACATTCGCAGTATGACCTTGTCGGACAAGGCCATTCCGCTTGGAATGCAGGCAAGAGAGTAGGCGTCAAACGACCTCTGAAGGTTCGTCAGATTTGGGAAATCCGGTTCTTTCTCGACCGCGAAGGTCGATCACGGGACCGAGCGCTGTTCGACCTTGCGATTGATAGCAAGCTACGTGGTTGCGACTTGGTGAAGCTCAAGATTGGCACGTTAGTGAGTGGTGCTGAGATTCGGACCCGGGCCATGGTTGTGCAGCAGAAGACTGGGAGGCCAGTTCAATTCGAACTGATGGCAGACGCCCGAGCAAGCCTACTTGCATGGCTCGAACGTAGAGGTGGAACGGTCGACGATTTTGCCTTTCCCAGTCGGGTCGATCATGCTGGCCATTTGAGTACCAGGCAGTATGCGCGCCTGGTCGATGAATGGGTTTCGGCGGTTGGCCTTCGCCGTGAGGATTATGGCACCCACTCGCTTCGTCGTACCAAGGCCTCCATTATCTATAAGGCCACCGGGAATCTCCGAGCAATTCAAATTCTGCTCGGCCACACCAAGATTGAGAACACCGTCCGGTATCTCGGCGTCGACGTCGAGGATGCACCGACGCTGGCCGAGGGAACTGAAATCTGAAAGTGGACGACCACGCGTGGGTCGCGCGGGGTCGTCATCGCTTCGTGTTAGGTCCAGCGGCTTTGCGGCTCATGCACGAACCCGCTCCGCGGGAGGGGCGCCTCGTTCTGCGATGGCGCGATATTCATAGACCTTGAGCGGGTAGAGGCGTCGATCT